>CAZTUZ010000243.1:0-3776 GCA_964617055.1 uncultured Thiothrix sp. | reverse complement strand
AATCCGGTGTTAGCGTTGCCTTGCGGGTCAATGTCTACTAGCAAAACGCGGCGTTTTAAGGCTGCCAAGGCTGCTGCTAGGTTCACACTGGTCGTCGTTTTACCCACGCCACCCTTTTGGTTAGCAATCGCAATAATGCGCGTCATGTATTGGATTCTCGTTGTAGTTCAATCAGATGACGTTGTGCATCTACCGTGGGTACATGCAGTTCATGTTGAGCAGTAACATGCCAACCGTGTGGCAGTTCCGCCAATTCCGACGCTGGATAGCGTCCTTTCATGGCATACAGCGTACCATCTGCTGTTAAGAGATGACCAGCCCCGTTCACAAAATCGGCGACAGAGGCAAACGCACGACTAATAATCGCATCAAATGGCGCATCAGGTTGCCAACTTTCCACCCGCGTTTGCACCACTTTGACATTTTTTAGGCCAAGCTCCAATACCGCTTGCTGCATGAAGCGGGTCTTTTTGCCATTGGTGTCCAGCAAGGTGAACTGGCGTTCAGGTTGCACAATCGCCAGCGGAATCCCTGGTAAACCCGCGCCGCTGCCAACATCCAAACAGGTTTCACCGCGAATAAACTCGGCAACGCTGAGGCTGTCGTCAATGTGCAACGGCTGCATGTCCGCCGGATGACGCACCGCCGTAAGGTTGTAAACTTTATTCCAACGTTGCAATAATTGCAGGTATTGTTGCAATTGTGCGGCTTGTTGTTCGTTCATTAACTCGCCTTTTTCAAATACACTAACAACAAGGAAATTGCCGCTGGCGTAATCCCCGGAATGCGCGAAGCCTGCCC
Source organism: uncultured Thiothrix sp. (assembly GCA_964617055.1). Classification (GTDB taxonomy): domain Bacteria; phylum Pseudomonadota; class Gammaproteobacteria; order Thiotrichales; family Thiotrichaceae; genus Thiothrix. Next base: position 2,975 of record CAZTUZ010000243.1, on the reverse strand, counting down.
AATCGTGGCAGGGCGTTGCGTTTGTAACTTTTGGCGTACTTCATTGGAAAGCCCACGCACTTGTGCATAATCCAACCATTCTGGTAAACGGGTGGATTCGTTACGGCGTTGGCGTTCGATTTCTTCTTGCTGGCGGTCAATATAACCCGCGTATTTGCATTGAATTTCCACTTGCTCCGCGACAATCGCATCCTCTACCGGATTTCCTACCGCTGGCAAACTGGTTAAAGCAGCGTAAGTCACGTTCGGGCGGCGCAGCAAATCGTATAATTTGTATTCACGCCCTAACACATCGCCAAACACGCGCTGGCTGTCTTCGGCACTCACGGCGGCTGGTTGCAAAGTGGTGGTGCGCAAACGCTGCTGTTCCAGCTCAATCGCTTCGCGCTTGGCACAGAACGCCGCCCAACGCTCGTCGTCAACCAAACCTAATTCGCGCCCCATTTCGGTTAGACGCAAATCGGCATTGTCTTCACGCAATAACAAACGGTGTTCAGCGCGGCTGGTAAACATACGGTACGGCTCTTTCGTGCCCAAGGTGATCAAGTCGTCGACCAATACGCCAAGGTAAGCCTGATCGCGCAAAGGATACCAACCGTCTTTGTCTTGCGCGTACAAGCCTGCATTCAAGCCTGCCAGTAAACCTTGCGCGGCGGCTTCCTCGTAACCCGTTGTACCATTGATTTGTCCGGCGAAGAACAAGCCGTGTAACACTTTGGTTTCTAAGGTCGGTTTTAAATCGCGTGGGTCAAAAAAGTCGTATTCAATCGCGTAACCAGGGCGGACAATGTGTGCGTTTTCCAAACCAGCCATCGAACGCACCAGCGCGTATTGCACGTCAAACGGTAGGCTGGTGGAAATGCCATTGGGGTAGATTTCGTGCGTGTCCAACCCTTCGGGTTCAAGGAAAATCTGGTGACGATCACGCCCCGCAAAGCGCACCACTTTATCTTCAATCGACGGGCAGTAGCGCGGGCCAATGCCTTCAATAATGCCCGTGTACATCGGTGAACGGTCTAAGCCACCCAAAATAATTTCGTGGGTGCGCGGGTTGGTGTAGGTCATGTGGCAAGGCACTTGTGGCGGATGATCTTCCACCTTACCCAGAAATGAAAATACTGGAACGGGCGTATCACCCGGCTGCACTTCGAGCTTGCTGAAATCAATGCTGCGTGCATCAATGCGTGGCGGCGTACCCGTTTTCAGGCGTTCGACCCGAAACGGCAATTCGCGCAACCGTTGTGCCAAAGCAATCGACGGCGGGTCGCCAGCACGTCCACCCGCGTGATTTTCCAAACCAATGTGGATTTTGCCGCCCAAGAATGTGCCAGCGGTTAATACCACGGCTTTGGCGGAAAAACTCACGCCCATTTGCGTGCGGACCCCTGCGACGCGCTCGCCTTCGACGATTAAATCGTCCACCGCTTGCTGGAAGATTTGTAAATTCGGCTGATTTTCGACGATGGTACGAATCGCCGCTTTGTAACGCACCCGATCCGCTTGGGCGCGAGTCGCTCGCACCGCTGCCCCTTTGCTGGAATTAAGAATGCGAAACTGAATCCCACCACGATCCGCCGCGTGCGCCATTGCCCCGCCGAGTGCGTCCACTTCCTTGACCAAATGCCCTTTGCCAATGCCACCAATCGCGGGGTTACAGCTCATTTGCCCAATGGTTTCAATATTGTGGGTCAGCAACAGCGTGCGTTGCCCCATGCGTGCGGCGGCAAGCGCGGCTTCTGTTCCGGCGTGTCCGCCACCAATAACAATGACATCAAAGGAATGTGGGTAGTGCATGATTGAAATGAATATCGCGTCAGGCTTAAAGCGCGGTATTGTAGTACGCCCACGCTTTCGGCTCAAATGCCCATTTTCTGCGGCAAAATCAGCATGAAGCTTCTGCATTTACCAAGTGCAGTCAATAACACCCTAATGACTGCACTCGTGCATGAAAATGTTTAGAAATGCACGCCTGCTGCGTGACTGCCTTCGGTTTGCATCCCCAACCGTGTAAACAGTTGTTGGTCGTGATTTTCTTCGGGGTTTTCGGTGGTTAACAATTTATCGCCGTAGAACATGGAGTTCGCACCCGCAAAAAAGCACCATGCTTGCATTTCGTCACTCATTTCAGTACGACCTGCTGATAAACGCACATACGATTTCGGCATCATGATCCGCGCAACAGCAACCACACGGATAAACTCGAACGGATCAAGCTTATCATTGCCCGCCATTGGCGTACCTTCGACGCGCACCAAATCATTCACAGGGACGGATTCGGGGTGGAATTTCATGTTTGCCAATTGTTGCAGTAAACGGGCGCGGTCTTGGCGCGACTCACCCATGCCCAAAATCCCACCACAGCACACATGAATGCCTGCATTGCGCACATTTTCCAAGGTGTCCAAACGGTCTTGGTAAGTGCGCGTGGTAATCACATTGCCGTAAAATTCTGGCGATGTGTCAAGATTATGATTGTAGTAATCCAAACCTGCTTCTTTCAAACGTTGCGCTTGATGATTTTGCAACATGCCCAGTGTCACACACGTTTCCATGCCTAGGCCTTTAACCGCTTCGACCATTTCCACTACCCGTTCTAAGTTTTTGTCAGTCGGGTTGCGCCATGCTGCCCCCATGCAAAAACGGGTCGCACCTTGCGTTTTCGCAGCTTGGGCGGCATCAATGACTTCTTGCAAGGGCAATAAACGCTCACGTTCTAATGAGGTGTCGTGTTTAGCACTTTGCGAACAATAGCCGCAATCTTCTGGACAAGCACCCGTTTTAATGCTCAACAATGTGCTAATTTGCACTTGATTGGCTGTGAAATTTTCCCGATGCACTTGATGCGCTTTGAACATGAGATCAGCAAAAGGCATCGCCAACAAGGCATTGACTTCTTCAATCCGCCAATCATGACGTAATTCAGACATGGACAACCACTCCTTACTTAGTGGGGCATTTTGTTAGTGAGCTTGATT
>CAZTUZ010000242.1:0-3778 GCA_964617055.1 uncultured Thiothrix sp. | reverse complement strand
ACTGCCTTCGGGGTAAATCGCTAACGCTTTGGCTTGACGAAAATCGACACCCAGCTTTTGGTAAATGGGGGCAAGCTCGAACGTAACGTCAGCTTCGGTCATTTGTCCGACTCCGACCCAGATGTTGGATGGAATCCAATTCCACTTTGCATTCGGGGAAATGACCACAATTTCGTGGTGTTTTCCAACCCATTTACCCAGATAACGTGCGGCGGTATGTCCTGCGACACCCGCGCCTAAGATGACTATTTTTGACATGTTGACTTATCCTCCTCCGATAAAACATAGGCAGGACAATAATTTACACGATTTTATCTATTTGCATAAGAATTTTATTATATAGTAACATTGATATATACTAATGACTTGCTGTTGTGATTATGTTTCGGTCAAATGACGTGGTACTAATATCGCTGGTAGCGTGAGTGATGATGCTTTCCATCCGTCCTGTGCGAGCAACTCCATCCTTGTAGGGCATACGAAGGTGCTGCTGTCGGTGATACCTTACACCGCAATCCGCATGGTTTACGCTAGTTGGCAAAAATCCGCGTGGATGCCACCAAAGTGGATGTGAAAAAGTAAGTTTCCAGACAGGGTATGAGGTTTGTATGGGTTTTGTTATGCTCGCGTTTTTATTGCGGAGCGTGCTATGGATAAGCAACAGATCGTGCAAGCCTTTGCCCCATTGGGTGAACCGACAGATAATCAGCCGTGGCTCGATTATGCGCGTTATGGCATAACAACCGCAGACGCTTTGACACTGGTAGAGTTGGTAGCCGATGAAAGCTTTTTTGATAGTGATGGGGATGATTGTTGGATTCCCTTGCACGCATGGCGGGCATTGAAAGCCTTAATGCCAGTGGGTTTGCACGAATTAATCGGCATTTTCGACGTTTTAGTGGAAGATGACTGGGCATTAGAAGAAATACCACAAGTCATTGCAGCGGCAAAAGCCGAAGCCATTGCGCCGTTATTCGCCAGCCTAATGGACGAAGAAAATGACGAGCTAGTACGCATGTTCAGTGCGGATTGTTTGTCCGAGGTGGTGAAAGCAACGCCAGCATTGCGTGCGATAGCGGTAGAAAAGTTAGCAACCGCTTTGCAAAATCTTGCGGTTGATGATGCTGCTTTGGCGGGTATTGTGGTCGCGGCATTAATGAACCTCAAAGCTGTCGAAGCAATTGGAGCGATTCGTTTGGCCTATCAAGAGAATCGGGTGGATTGGAATATCTGCGGCGATTTAGAAGACATTGAATTAGACTTGGGTTTGCGTACACAGCGCGACACGCCACGTCCGCATTATAATATGCTTGATGTTGTTGCAAAAGATGAACACTCGTTTGAAGAAGATGATCAATCGGTTATTCAGCAAGTGATTCGTGCCGAACCGAAAGTCGGGCGTAATGATCCGTGTCCTTGCGGTAGTGGTAAGAAATATAAAAAGTGCTGTTTATTCGTTTAGTTTCAGTAATAAGTCTTTGGTAAAGTAGGCATCCACGATGGCATACAGCGGTAATAAAGGGTTAAAGCGAATCATTAAAGCGGGTCAGTATTCTTGGCAGGGCTTTCGCGCGGCCTATAAACATGAGGAGGCTTTTCGCCAAGAAGTCTGGTTATTATGTATCGCTGTGCCGTTGGCATTATGGTTGGGTGAAAATGGTCTAGAAAAAACCTTAATGATCGGCAGTGTCTTGTTATTATTGGTCGTAGAATTGCTCAATTCCGCAGTGGAAGCCGTGGTGGATCGTACTGGCTTAGAGCCACACAAGCTGGCTGGTAGAGCAAAAGATATGGGGTCAGCAGCAGTTTCTGTCGCGCTGTTAAACGCGCTAGTGACTTGGTTTTTCATGCTTTCTTGACGTATGTCATAAAGCACGAGTTGCAAGCCGAAAAGCCTATTCTGAAGCCGTTTCACCGTCAATATTAACGTTTTCTTAAGTGGCGTTTTCCTGTATGCTTGCGGGGTAATAAAACTATCTCCATTTTTTAATCTTGTTATCTTGAGGGCATACGATGGCTCATAGTGCTGCACTCTCTTCGGAGCAATACAACTATGAAATCGTGAAGAAATTCGCGATTGCTGCAATCGTCTGGGCAATCCTCGGCATGACAGCCGGGGTGTACATTGCTTCAGAGTTGGCTTGGCCTTTTCTGAACTTTGATACCGCTCAGATTACATTCGGGCGTTTACGTCCGTTACATACCAGTGGTGTTATCTTCGGTTTCGGTGGTAATGCGCTGTTTGCAACTTCTTACTACATCGTGCAGCGCACTTGCCAAGCCCGTTTGGCAGGCGGTACTTTCTGGCCGAACTTCACATTCTGGGGTTGGAACTTGTCTGTTCTAATCGCGGGTTTGTTGTATCTGCAAGGTTACACTCAAGGTCGTGAATATGCAGAGCCAGTATGGTTCGTTGACATTGCTATTGCGGTTGTTTGGGTTGTTTATTTCTTAATCTACACTGTTACTTTGGTCAATCGTAATCAGCCGCACATTTATGTTGCTAACTGGTTCTATATGTCCTTTATTTTGGCAACAGCGTTACTGCACATCTTCAATAACTTGGCTGTGCCTGTTAGCCTGACTTCTCCTGTGTCTTACAGTTTGTTCTCTGGCGCACAAGATGCCATGACACAATGGTGGTATGGCCACAATGCGGTAGGCTTCTTCTTGACTGCGGCGTTCTTGGGGATGATGTACTACTTCGTACCTAAACAAGCAGGTCGTCCGGTTTATTCTTATCGTTTATCCATTATCCACTTCTGGGCATTAAGCTTCATGTACATGTGGGTAGGTACTCACCATTTACATTGGACAGCAATTCCTGACTGGACTTCTACATTGGCGGCAACTTTCTCTATTTTGCTGTTAATGCCATCTTGGGGTGGTATGATCAATGGTATCATGACTTTGTCTGGCGCATGGGACAAACTGCGTACTGACCCAATCATGATGTTCTTGATTACTGCATTGTCCTTCTACGGCATGTCTACCTTTGAAGGTCCAATGATGTCACTGAAAAGCGTAAACGCGCTGTCTCACTACACTGACTGGACTGTTGGTCACGTTCACTCTGGTGCGTTGGGTTGGGTTGCGATGGTTTCCATTGGCTCTCTGTACCACATGATTCCACGTCTGTGGAACACCACTCTGTATAGCACCAAATTGGTTTACACTCACTTCTTCTTAGCAACTATCGGTACTATTTTGTACATCACTGCTATGTGGGTATCTGGTATCGGTCAGGGTTTGATGTTGCGTGCGTTTGACGAGTACGGCAACTTAGCTTACACCTTCGTTGAAACCGTTGCCTTCATGCATGGCCCATTGGCTGCTCGTGCGTTCGGCGGTATGTTCTTCGTATCTGGTATGCTGATCATGGCGTACAACATTTACATGACAATTGCACGCGCTAAACAGGAAGAGAAAGTTCCTGCTGTTGCCGCAGCAAACGCATAAGCCTAGGAGGAAGCACGCATGTTTAAACACGAAAGTATCGAAACCAACTCCGGCTTATTGATCGTACTGACGTTGGTAGCAATCAGTATCGGTGGCTTGGTCGAGATCGTTCCATTGCACTACATCAACTCCACCGTTGAAGAAGTGAAAGACCCTGTGACGGGTTTGGAAGTGATCCGCCCTTATACCCCACTGGAGCAGCGTGGTCGCGACATTTACATCCGTGAAGGTTGCTACACTTGCCACTCACAAATGATTCGTCCGTTCCGTGATGAAGACCTACGTTATGGTCACTATTCACTGGCGGCTGAATCTAAAT
>CAZTUZ010000241.1:0-3789 GCA_964617055.1 uncultured Thiothrix sp. | reverse complement strand
GCCGATGCCGGACGTTTATACCGAGCCGTGGAGATGGAATTAACCCAAGCGGTTGATTCCGCCACACTGGAAAAAGACATTCCAGCTAACTTGCGCGACCCAGCCAAACACTGGTTTGGTTTGACATATCGCGCACGTCCCATTTTTTATGTGAAAGACAAGGTAAAGCCAGAGGAATTGTCCACCTACGAAAATCTGACCGATCCGAAATGGAAAGGCCGGATTTGCGTGCGTAGTTCTGACAATATTTACAACCAGTCCATGTTAGCGTCCATGATGGTTGCCAATGGTGCAGAAAAAACCCAAAGCTGGGCGGAAGGTTTGGTTAAAAACTTTGCACGCCCACCTGAAGGCGGCGACAAAGACCAAATCAAAGCCGCAGGTGCAGGACAATGCGACCTTGCGATTGCCAACACTTATTACTACGGACAAATGCTAAGCGGCGACGATGCCGAAGAAAAAGCCGCAGCAGAAAAAGTAGCGATTTTCTGGCCTAATCAGCAGGATCGGGGAACACACATTAATATTAGCGGCGCGGCTGTCACGCAATACGCCAAAAACAAAGCTAATGCTATTAGATTAATGGAATTTTTGGTCAGCGATGAAGCACAACAATGGTATGCCGAAGCCAACCAAGAATACCCTGTCAAAATGGGTATCGCACCGAGTGCGCTGTTGAAAGGCTGGGGAACATTCAAAGCAGACAGTTTAAACTTGTCGGAATTAGGTAAAAATAATGCCGAAGCCGTCAAAATCATGGATAAGGCAGGTTGGAAGTGAAACCCTTGCTGTGGCGCACCGCCTTGATCAGCATGGCATTGCTCACTGCTTTGCCGATTCTGGCGGTATTTGGCTATGTGTTTGTACCCGCCCCTGACGTTTGGCAACATTTGGTAGAAACGGTTTTAGGTGATTACCTGCTCAACACATTGTGGTTAAGCTTGGGCGTAGGTGTGGGCGTATTGCTGCTCGGTGTGCCAACAGCGTGGCTCAATAGCATGTGCGACTTTCCGGCGCGACGTTTCTTTGAATGGGCATTGTTGCTGCCATTGGCAATGCCCGCTTACATCATCGCTTACACTTACACAGGTATGCTGGACTTTGCAGGCCCTGTACAAAGCCTGTTACGCACGGTAACGGGTTGGGGTTATGGCGATTATGGGTTTCCCAATGTGCGTTCGTTAGGGGGGGCAATTGCAATGTTGTCCTTGGTGTTGTTCCCGTATGTGTATCTGTTAGCACGCGCGGCTTTTTTGGAACAATCGCTGTGCGTGTTGGAAGTCAGCCGTACTTTGGGCGCGAATCGTTGGGAAAGCTTTTGTCGCGTGGCGTTGCCATTGGCACGCCCGGCGATTATCACCGGACTCTCGTTGGCATTGATGGAAACCTTAGCCGACTTTGGTACGGTGCAATATTTCGGGGTCACAACTTTTACTACGGGGATTTTCCGTACTTGGTTCGGTTTGGGTGACAGTGCCGCCGCCTCACAATTAGCCGCATTATTAATGAGCTTTGTGTTTGTGCTGATTCTGCTGGAACGCTGGTCACGCCATAAGGCGCGTTATCACCATACCTCCAACAAGTATTCGCGTATTCAAGCTTACCGACTTAAAGGAGGAAAAGCCGTCGCGGCTGTGTTGGTTTGCGCCCTCCCCTTATTGCTGGGCTTTGTGATTCCGGTGGGGCAGTTGTTGTATTGGAGCTTGACCGCTACTAGCACGGTGTTGGATGCGGAATTTCTCACACTGATCACCCACAGTTTGCTGTTAGCCAGTGCCGCCGCCGTATTTGCCTTGGTCTTAGCCTTGGTTTTGGGTTATGGCAAACGCTTAAGTCCTGATCCCTTGGTGGCAATCACCGCACAGATTGCCGCAATGGGTTATGCTATTCCAGGGACGGTTATTGCGATTGGTGTGTTAATCCCGTTTGCATGGTTGGATACACAGCTCAATCTTTTCAGCAAACAATGGCTAGGACACTCATTGGGCTTGTTACTCAGTGGTACATTATTCACCGTTTTGTTTGCCTACAATGTGCGCTTTTTGGCGGTTTCCCTGCAAACCGTGGAAGCAGGTTTAGGCAAAATCAAGCCAAGTATTGATAATGCCGGACGTTCTTTGGGCTTGGGTGCGTGGGGTGTGTTGCATCACCTGCATTTACCATTAATGAAAGGTACATTACTCACCGCGCTGTTATTGGTCTTCGTCGATGTATTGAAAGAACTCCCCGCTACACTGATTTTACGTCCTTTTAACTTCAATACGTTAGCCGTAAAAGCCTACGAGCTGGCATCGGATGAACGGTTAGCCGACGCAGGTTTACCATCGTTAATGATTGTTGCGGTAGGCATTGTTCCCGTTATGATATTAAGCCGCTCGATTAGCCGAGCACGCGCAGGTGGACAAGCATGAATGCGTTAATTTTAGACCAAATCCACATTCAATACGGCAAACAAGCGGTGGTCCATGCCATTGATTTGCACGTCACCGATGGGCAAATCGGTTGTTTATTGGGGCCAAGCGGTTGTGGCAAAACCACGCTATTACGCGCTATTGCGGGGTTTGAACCCGTTAGCCACGGTACAATTACCTTAAATGGGCAAGTCATTAGTTCGCCGCTGCAACACATCGCCCCCGAACAACGCCAAGTCGGTATGGTGTTTCAAGATTACGCACTATTCCCCCACCTCAATATTGCCGACAACATCGGTTTTGGTATGCGTAAAGCCTCACGCCAAGCCAAAGCCCAACGGGTTGCAGCCTTGCTGGAACTGGTGAATCTGAGCGGTTACGAACAGCGTTACCCGCACGAGCTGTCTGGTGGTCAACAACAGCGCATTGCCCTTGCACGCGCACTTGCACCACGTCCGCGTTTATTATTGTTGGATGAACCGTTTGGCAGTCAGGATGTTGAATTACGAGAAATATTAGCGCGTGAAGTGCGTGATATTCTCAAACAAGAAGGCACAACTGCGATTCTTGTGACTCACGACCAACACGAAGCCTTTGCTATGGCGGACGAAATCGGGGTCATGCAAGCTGGACGTTTACAGCAATGGGACACGGCTTACCAGTTGTATCATCACCCCGTCAATGCGTTTGTCGCAGGATTTATCGGACAAGGCGCGTTGATTCGTGGGCAAATAACCACCGAGCAACGTGTTGATACCGCCATCGGTTGCTTTCCACTACCGTCAACCTTAACACTAGCGCAAGGCACAAGCGTTCACTTGTTAATTCGCCCTGAACACATTCAACACATCACGACCGCAAACAGCACGTCGCCAACCGCCTGCATTATTGCCAAAGTGTTTCGTGGAGCGGAAACTTTATACACTTTACGCTTGCCTGATCAGCAAACCCTGCTGGCATTACTCCCTAGCGCACAGTCATTCGCCATTGGCACAAACGTGCAATTTGTGCTGGACAATGACGCACCGATAATCTTCAAAACCGATAGCGCACTGGACATACCGCACGCTTAATAGTCTAATTCCAGCATTGCCATCATTCACAAGAAGCAAGGAAGAACATGAGCGAAACAGCCAGACCGTTGAATTTCATTGAGCGCATCATTGAAGACGACCTGAAAAACGGCAAAGTCACCACCATTAAAACGCGCTTTCCGCCTGAACCCAATGGCTATTTGCACTTGGGTCACGCCAAATCCATTTGGCTAAACTTTGGTTTGGCACAGCGTTACGGCGGCACTTGCAATTTACGCATGGACGACACTAACCCCGAAAAAGAAGACGAAGAATACGTCGAATCCATCAAGCAGGACGTGCAA
>CAZTUZ010000240.1:0-3798 GCA_964617055.1 uncultured Thiothrix sp. | reverse complement strand
TAGTTTGCGGTCGTTCAAATTGACCAACCACAGGGTATTGTTGGATTCGTCGAAATCGATGTCACCGATCCCAATTTTGCCCACCGCATCCCATGCCGCTATGTCATGTGCTGAGGCAGAGGGATCCGTTGCTAAGGCATTACAACTGTCAGTAGTACTGCGCACGTCATTGCCCGTTGGAATACCAAGGGTGCGTACATCGATAAAGTTACTTGCGCCGCTACTGGTATTAGGGTCGGACATATCCAGTTTGTAAATGCCCCCTGTGCCCAATGCACCCAAACCCGTGAAACGGCGCATGACAGCAGAAGCGTATAAGGTTTTGGTGGAACGTTGATAAGCCATCCCCCACAATGCGCCTGTTTGTCCAATGGTTGATTTCGTGACGGGCACAGGCATCTGGTAATAAATAGCACCTGTTGCGGAATAAGGGAACGTATAAACACCCGTGTAATCCTTTGCGGTGGCTGAGCTAGGGTCACCATTGGTGTACAGTGATGTGGCAACGTAAGGTGTAACTTCACAATACTCAATAGGGTCACTTACCGCATAATGCAAGCCACAATTGGCATTGGCCGTAACGAAACGGACATTAGAGGCATTATCGTTGCCATGCGCCCCAGCGTATAAATTGCTGGGTAAACCGACAAACTCTAAGCGGTATTGCGCTCCATTACTGTAACTGCTGAATTTGTACCAGCCGTTAGCATCCGTGGTCGTGGTTGCGGCCAGCGCGTTCGTCGAGTCATATGCGTTGACCGTAATACCTGCGATTCCGGTGTCGGTGCTATCTTTCACACCATTTTGGTTGAAATCGCGAAACACCATTCCACCTGCATCATTGCGCGTGGTGCTACATGCCACATCAAAACCAAAGTTTTGATTACTTAACGTTGCGCCCGCACTGACAGTGACATCACCTAACGGGTTACTTGTACCAATATACGCACTAGCGGGTAAATCACTGTCTTGTGTATCCACTGCAATTCGATAATGCAAAGCAGAACTCACATCTGTGAACTGGTAACTACCATCGGTGGCGGTAGTTGTTGTGGCGATTAGTTCATCATCGGCTGTGATTGTTGTGGTGTTCTTGTTATCGTAAAGCGAAACACTAACACTGCTTAAACCCGTTTCACTGCCAGTATCAAAGCTATCGTTGCCATTATTGTCGCTGTAAACCGTCCCCGTGATGTTGCTGGTGGCGCAGTTGCTGGCTAACGCAACCGTCACATCGTCAATGATCAGCTCGTTAGCCTCCAAGCCAGCGGTAGAACCGCCGACTGTACACCAAGCTACCAGCGGCGATGCCGGATCACACCAGCCACTGGAGCTGTTATTAATGTGCCCGTAGTTGACAAAGCGAATGGTAGAAGTTGCAGCGGCGGCGGTAAATTCAATGCGGTATTTTTGAATCCCTTCCGTACTGCCAGGTGCTTTAAAGTGGATCGAGCCGCTAGGCGTATCCACTCGCATAATGCCCGATTTCCAGTATGTTCCGTTGGGTTCTTCAGGAATGGCGGAAAAATACAAACGGTATTTTTGCCCCGCAACGGTCGCAAAGGTTCGACTAATCGAAACCGGATCAGGTCCCCAGTCCGATTGCGCGGTGTGCTCATTCGGTGTCATATCATCTGCATCATCGCGCAGCTCAATGGCTTCTAAAGGCGTTAATAATTTGCCATTTCCATCAAACTCGAAACTTCTGCCCATTTCGGGATAAATACGGCGTACCGAACCGTTCCCAAAGTAAATGGATGTACCTTTCTCGGGGTAAACCGCAGTGGATGTGGTACAGGCATAGGTGTCATTACCACCACCTGCCGTCGTCCAGTTACGAATAGTGGCAGGGGTTGCTGATGTACTTACACCGTAATATTGATTAGTCGACAAATCATTAAAGTCATCACTCCAGACCACACTGCTGCAACCTGCGGGTGTATCCTCACGCAAGATTGTGACATTGCTGCTGTTAGCAGGGATGGCATGAGCAATCCCAATGGGGAAATCTTCGACCTCACCATTGTTTGCAGTTGTAGAAGGTGTACTGGTTGTTACGCTGCTATCAGTTGTTAGACGTAGGCGTATGAATGTTGTGGCAACTTTAATATCGCTGGGAATATTGGCCCAAGTCAGTGTGGTTAAACCTTGATTAGTGCCTGTTGCAACGGTAGCTTGTGCTGATTCATCAGCATCAAACGTACCATTCTTATCGAAATCGATCCAACCCGTGAGTTTAGCGGCTGTCCCTGTGTTATTGGTGGTGACAATATTGACACTGTAACTGCTAGCCGTTTGTTTAAGAATCGGGAAAATCGTAATGTTTTTGCTAACGTTCGCGTGTGGCGCACCGTCGTCGTCAAAACCATCATCAAAAGCATTGTAAGCCGCTTGTGTGGTGGACTCTGCATCAGCGGGAATTTCCCCAAGGTACAAGTTACTACTCAATGCATGTTTTGCATCGCCATAGCTGCTGGGGGCATCGCTGTAGTCGTAATACGTTCCGGTGACAATCGTAAGGGCATAATCTTCGACCTCACCGCTGGTTGCCGCCCCAGTTGGGGTTTGGGTTTCGCTTTCGGTTAGGCCAAAGCGCAAACGAGCATAAACCGTTCCAGTGGTGATCGTTGGGGGTAAAGTGAACGTGAGAGTGGTATAACCGTCCCAGTAAACTGTTTGTGTGGCTGATTTTTCCCCTGTATCCAGAAAATCACCATCACGATTAAAATCAATATAACCTGTCAAATACGCCGTTGAATAAGTCTGATTAGTCGCCCGAACCGTGACGACATACGGTTGACCGCCCGCCGTAGTCATGATTTGTGGGAACGCTTTGACACCATCTTCATCATCAGTGTTATCGGTATCATCGGCGGTTGCAGTACTGTTTTGCAACGACCCAGAATCCGTATCCACTGCTGTGCCTAGCATCAAATCGGGTACGATCAAATGGCTTGCGCCGCTGTCGGTGCTTTTGGTTTGGTAGTTACCACTGCCGATCCCAGCGGCGGTATCGGGCGCGTCGCCGTAATCAATTAATACCCCCGTGAAATCGAGTTTCACACGGTTCACCGTACCTACCGTCGCGTTGGTGCTAGAATCATCACAAATACCTAAAATCCAGTTTCCTTGGCTTTTTTGTCCATTAAATGCGGAAAGGTAAATTGCACCTTCTGGGTTATAGGTATTTTCATAATAAGGGGAGGTTACCACTTGGTTGACTGTACCGAGCGTACCAATGTCAGTGGTTGCACTGTCATCTAGCCAAATGTCGAGGTTATCACCAGAACTCCCCACATCAGTAAATAAGAAGATAGTCGTTCCAGCGGGTGATGTTAATTTTGCGTCAATATCTGCCCGATTCGGGTGTGTGATATTCAAACCAACGTTTAAGTCGGTGATTGTGTAGTTGTCGGTAATGGGAATACTAATGTTCGTGTAAGAAGTACAAGTATTATTCGGGAGATTCGTAACAGTAGTGGACTCAGCCATAAAGCCAGTAGCCGCATAAACCGACTGCCAGCTTAGCAGCAAAAGCACCAACAACAGCGTGGTCACCGAACGACTCGCACGAATCTTCTGGCAAGCGAATGGTGCATAGTTGAGCATATTTTTACCGTATCCCATTATCATTATGATTATCAGGTGATTTTTCTGAAGTTGTAATTTTTATAATTTATCGGTGGATAGTATATCACTAAATTTTATTGGTTCAATCATGGGAAGAATTGTCTTGGGTGCTCTTGCACATCACAGCGCATCTCGCTAGATTGCGGTGCAACATATGGAGACCCACAG
>CAZTUZ010000239.1:0-3809 GCA_964617055.1 uncultured Thiothrix sp. | reverse complement strand
TGAATGAAACTGAAACCCGCAGTTTTCTTTCCCGTTATTGCCTAGACGTATTGGATTACAACGGCACGTTATATGGCGAGAAATACAATGTCGAAAACAGTGATACGTCGAGCATTGTTGAGCGTTATGAAACCAAGGTCGATGGCGATAAAATAATCTTTACCTATCAATCGTGTTTTGACCTGCAAACCAAAGGGGAATGCGATAATAATAATGCCCACAAACGCGGCGATGAAATGTTGACCTTAACGCGGATGGAAAAAGGCACTGATACTTTTTTCAAACCTACTTGGGCAGGTTTAGCCGCGTTTAATTATGATGAGAACAGTAAAGACCTTTATTTTATTAAGGAAGATGATGTTTCGTGTGAAGATGGCGGTGTTGCTGATGGTGACGCGGAGTTGGAAAAAGAATTTGCCAATGAAAAAAAATAGCTATTAATCGGGCTTTGAGCCAAAGCGCATTGCTTACATTTTTCTGACAATATCTTATGGTAAATCGGGCATAATGCGCGTGTACCACGATAATCGAAGGAAAACACATGCAAGCATCACCGTTTTGGCTCAAACTTTCCCGTACTGCTCTTTTATTAACCGCACTGGGTAGCGCAATGGCAACGCAAGCAGATGAAAAACTACACGTTAGCGAATCCTTAACATTGCAACAAACCGCACCCGATAAAGTGTGGGATTTAATTGGCAATTTTGTCGCTTTACCCGCATGGCATCCAGCCGTTGCCAGCACCGCCATTGTCAAGGGTAATAATAACGAGATCGGCACTCAGCGCAATGTCATCACGAAAGACGGGGCAAAAATTCTCGAAGAACTCAAAACCTATGACGCGAAAGCCCACAGTATGCAGTATACGATTGTGGCATCTCCGCTCCCTGTCACAGATTACCTTGCCACATTGAGCGTAAAAGCCGCAGGTGAAGGTTCAGTCGTGACTTGGGAAAGTGATTTCAAACGCGACCCACAAGCACAAGGTATGGATGACGAAAAAGTTACCAACCTCATTCAAGGCATTTACAAAGCAGGCTTTGAAGGTCTGAACGCACAAATGACACCACCCAGCAAATAGTCAGGTTACACGGTTGCCAGCTCATGGTTGATTCTGACAGACTTCCTTGGTTTGAATGAGTCAGAATCACTATGGCAACCAATCTTTCCAAAGATGAAATTATTCAACGCATTGTCGCGGCGTTTCGTGAACACGGTTACGAAGGCGCGAGTTTAAGCATTTTGTCACAAGCCACTGGCTTGGGGCGTTCCAGTTTGTACCATCACTTCCCCAACGGCAAAACCGACATGGCGCAAGCCGCGTTGGATTGGGTATTCGCCAGCTTTGAAACATTGGTGATTGCCCCGTTACAACAAACGCAACGAACGCCCATGCAACGTTTGCAAGCCTGTGCGGGTGGCTTAGCTGAATTTTATGCGGATGGCGCACGTTCCTGCCTGCTGAATATTTTCAGTATTGGTTCGGCAAGCTTGTTATTTCATGCCCAACTGTGTGAACGAACCCAAGCATTAATGCGGTTGTACGGCGACATTGCGCAAGAAGTCGGCATTTCCCCCACCGAAGCACAACGACGTGGCGAACAAGCGGTGATCGGCATTCAAGGTTCGTTGGTTATTTCGCGCACACTCGGTTCAAACGAACCCTTCTTACGCTTTTTGGCGCAACTGCCTGAGCAATTATTACGCCCTGAATCCCCCTAAACGGGTTTCAACATCCTGCTTGACCTGTACGGGTTTTCTAGCTACTCTTCCTGTACCGAATGTTCGGTATTAAAAGGAATACAACCATGTCCGCACCACAACAACCACTGAAATTTTACGATTTTGAAAAATCCGGTCATGCCCATCGTGCACGATTAATGGCAGCGTTATTGGGCTTGCCTTACGAATTACGCCCCGTGGATTTATTGGATGGTGAACAAAATCAGCCGTTTTACCAAGCTTTAAACCCTTTCGGTAATGTTCCGGTCTTGGATGACAATGGCGAAATCGTGTGGGATTCCACCGCGATTTTGGTTTACTTGGCAAAAAAATATGGCGATGCAACGTGGCTGCCGGAAGATGCGGTTGGCGCGGCAATGGTGCAACGCTTCCTGTCATTGGCTGCGGGCGAAGTGTTTCGTGGCCCATGCAGTGCACGTTTAGTCACGGTATTCGGCATGAATTTTGACCACGAAGCCAGCAAAGCCACCGCTTATCAATTATTCAATATGCTCGAAGCGCATTTGCAAGGGCGTGATTGGTTAGCAGCACCGCAACGCACCATCGCCGATGTTGCCTGTTACAGCTACATTGCCCACGCACCGGAAGGCGATGTTTCGCTCGAACCCTATCCAGCTATTCGGGCATGGTTAAAACGGGTAGAAAGTTTGCCGAATTTCATTGCCATGCCCGCCACGAAAATGTGTCTGGCAGCGTAATGAGGTGAAACGTGAGTGTGTTCCATTCGGGTGAACGGCGTTTGCAAAAACGTGCTGGCGTTGCTGAATCGTTAGCGCAAAACAGCGAGCGATTTATTTTCAAAGCATTACCCACGCAACATCAGCAATTTTACCCGTTATTACCGCTGATCTTTGTCGCTGCTATCGACTGCCAGCAGCAACTGTGGGCGAGCGTGTTATGGGGAACACACGGTTTTGTGCAAGCGTTGGATGCCAAACAATTGCGCATCCACGCTTTACCGAATCTCACCGACCCATTGTACGAACAATTATCCCCCCATACTCCTATCGGCATTTTAGGCTTGGAATTTCCCACACGTCGCCGTAATCGTGCCAATGGCATAATCAGTACCGTGGATGCGACAAGTTTCACCGTGCAAGTGGAACAATGTTTTGGCAATTGCTCCAAATACATTCAAACGCGCAGCCCAACGCTGTTAAAACGCCCTATCAGTAACGCATTGAGCATCACGCCAGCTTTAAATGAACAGCAAGCATATTTTATCCAAAATACGGATACCTTTTTCATTGCCAGTACATGGCAGCAACAAGTGGACATTTCCCACCGTGGTGGTAAATCCGATTTTATTAAAATCGAAAATCCAAAAACGTTGTACGTTCCCGATTACGCTGGCAATAGCTACTTCAACACACTGGGCAATTTGGTGCTCAATCCACAAGCGAGTTTATTGTTTATCGACTTCGAGAATGGCGATTTATTACACCTTGCGGTGACGGTCGATGTAATCTGGCAAGGTGAACAGCGCGGCATGCGGTTGCACATTCACGAAGTTCGTCAGCGTGCGCTGGCTCTACCAATAGCATGGAAAACGTAATTCTATTAAACTCGTGTATTACAATCATTGCTACGTACTAAATAAGCCGTAACGACATGCAAAAAAACACCTACCTCACGATATTGATATTTTTATTTGGGCGATTTTTCAAAAATCGACAACAACCAGTTGAAGTAAACAACGAAGAAACAGTTTTAGAACTTGATCCGATCGCCAGTATAAAAGCAGCAGAAACCTTCAACAACCGGATAGAATTCTTCTTCGGCAAACAAGGCTATGTTTTCCGCCGTCACCAATGCGACACAACCAAACAGCTTTAAACTACCACTATTATCAGCTTCCGGCTTTCAGAATAGTCCTTAGCCATTAAACAATGCTTATTGGCAGGCATGGGTATTTCTCTCATGCCCGATTGGTTAGTGGGCAAAGAAAATTCAATCAATTCATGTTTGAAAAAGTGCGTCAGTGGATGGAATCCTAACATTCCTCCTTGCACTTTACCGACCAGTCAATTAAGCTTGACTCCATGAATACACACGCAACCAACACC
>CAZTUZ010000238.1:0-3879 GCA_964617055.1 uncultured Thiothrix sp. | reverse complement strand
TTGTTGTTTACTTGCATTGATCCACTCCATCAAGCTAACGACTTTCTTTGCACATTGGAATTTAAGTTTTTCAGAACGTTTGGAAGTATCAATATTTTCAGAAAAAAGCATAAGAGAAGATGCTGGAATTGAAAAATACTCAGCATATTTTTGCAACAAATCCATAGAAACCGGCTTTTTGTTTGATTCAATTTCTGATAGATAAGATTTAGATATACCAAGGCTGTCTGCAAGATCACTTTGCTTTACTTGATGGAATAACCTAATTTGTTTTAAAGCCTCATTCAACATAATTAAACCGCTTATGACTGATATTTACTACAGAGACCACCTAGCCTTCACCATCACTACCAAGCTCGAAAATTACGCGAATAATCAATAGTACAAATTTGATTACACGCCAGATAATTTTCCGTTTAACTGGTAAACGCTGATTCCGGCTAGGTGTTCGCTGGTTCTTGTTTGCAACATTATTTTTCATAAAACTGTCCTCGTTAACCGATTTGCCACTATGACAAATCTTCTCGCCCAAACGGGGACATTGGAGTAACCAGCGATAAACCTGAGCTACGAACCCTTGCGTTCGCCCGCAAGGGTTCCACATCGGATTCGTAGGATTGCGTGTTGTTGTGTGAGCGACGCAAGCACTGTGACCCGGAGTGGTGGTAGGGAACCTTGATTCCCCGCGAGAAAAAATTTTCTCAATGCTTTAAGGGCGAAATATCTCCAAATGCAAACAATATACGCACTATAGTAATAAGTTCGCTATGAGTCAATTATTTTTCGCTGACAGCGAACAAAGAGAATCACAAGTCTGTCGTCTTCCCTACATCACATTCCTGACATTTCCCCGCCAAACCGTGTGTTACACATCTGACAATAAACTTCTAAATAACTGAAAAATTTGATTTTTATCAGATTGGCACGCTAATTGGATATTCCCCTTAAAACACCCTCACGAAACCTTTTTCGTAACGGAGAATAGGCATGGAACTGACTGTTTTAGGGCAAAGCCAACCCGCCGCGACATCAGGCGGTTGCGCTTCTAGCGGCTGTGGAAGTAACGACGACCAATTGAACCATTTACCTGAGCACATTCGGGCGAAGGTACACAATCACCCGTGCTATTCCGAAGAGGCACACCATTACTACGCACGGATGCACGTTGCGGTTGCTCCCGCGTGCAATATTCAGTGCCATTACTGCAACCGTAAATACGATTGCGCGAATGAGTCTCGCCCTGGTGTGGTGTCGGAATTATTGACACCCGACCAAGCGGTGAAAAAAGTCATGACAGTGGCGGCGAACATTCCACAAATGACGGTATTGGGCATTGCAGGTCCTGGCGACCCGCTCGCTAACCCTGAGCGTACTTTTGACACCTTCCGCCAATTAACCGAAAAAGCCCCCGATATTAAATTGTGCGTTTCCACCAACGGTCTGGCATTGCCTGAACAGGTGGAAGAACTGTGCAAGCACAATATCGACCATGTGACCATTACCATTAACTGCGTTGACCCTGACGTGGGTGCGAAGATTTACCCGTGGATTTTCTGGAAAAATCGCCGCATTCGTGGACGCAAAGGCGCGGAAATCCTCATCAAGCAGCAACAAAAAGGGCTGGAAATGCTGACCGAGCGCGGCATTTTGGTGAAGGTCAATTCCGTAATGATTCCCGGCGTGAATGACAAGCACTTGGAAGAAGTCAGTAAAGTGGTGAAAGCCAAAGGCGCGTTTTTACACAATGTCATGCCGCTGATTGCCGAAGCCGAGCACGGCACGTTCTTTGGGGTGATGGGGCAACGCGGTCCAACACACGATGAATTGCAAGATTTGCAAGATGCGTGTTCCGGCGACATGAACATGATGCGCCATTGCCGCCAATGCCGTGCGGATGCGGTCGGCTTGCTGGGTGAAGACCGTGGTGACGAGTTCACAATGGACAAAATCGAGGCAATGGATGTCGATTACGCCGAAGCGATGGTGAAACGCGCCGAAGTTCATGCCGCGATTGAGGCTTCCTTGAACGCCAAAAAAGACAAGAAGAATGAAACCTTCGTCTCGCTGGCTTCCTTGGGTATGCCGAAAAAAGAAACCCGTCCGGTACTCATGGCAGTGGCAACCGCTGGCGGCGGTGTCGTCAATCAACACTTCGGTCATGCGCGTGAATTTTTGATTTACGAAGCCAATAGCCACGACGTGCGCTTCATTGGGCATCGCAAAACCGACCTGTACTGTAGCGGTGATGAAACGTGCGGCGACGGTGAAAGCGTGCTGCAAAAAACCATCAAAACGCTGGCGGGTTGCGAAGTGGTGTTGTGTTCCAAAATCGGTTACGAGCCGTGGGGCATGTTGGAAGAAGCAGGCATTATCCCCAACGGTGAACACGCGATGGAAGCCATTGAAGAAGCCGTCGCCGCAGTTTACCGCGAAATGGGTGAAAAAGGCTTGCTCAACAACAAACCGGAAAAAGCACGCGCCACCGCGTAAAGGAGTTCCCACATGGCATTACAGATCGTTGACGGTTGCGTGAATTGTTGGGCGTGTGAACCCGTTTGCCCTAGCCAAGCGATTTACGCGGCATTACCCCACTTTTTGATCGACGCGAAAAAGTGTACCGAGTGCGACGGCGATTTCCCCGACAAGCAATGCGCCAGCATTTGCCCGATTGAGTCGGTGATTGTCGATAGCCAAGGCGACCCGTTGAATCCCCCCGGTTCACTGACGGGCATTCCGCCAGAGCGTTGGGAACAGGTTAAAGCCGAAATTCAAGCACGGTAAGCCCCCCATCCCCGACCCTTCCGCCGCAATGGGGGAAGGGAGTAAGCGGGGAAAAACAGTCAGAGTAACTCGCGGAGGATTCAGCCATGTCATTACGTTTATGGAAACTGTTACGCACTTTGCAACGCAAGTCGATGGTTGATCCGGCGTTGAAACGCGCTTACCCCGGTTTACCAGACCGCTTGCTGAAGCGTCATTCGGCATTGTTGAGTTTGGCACTGGGGGATGAAACACATGGCTGAGTTGGCTTTTTACGAGAAATCGGGTTGCATTAATAATCGCAAGCAGAAGGAAATCCTCCGGCAACTAGGGCATGTTCTCCATGTCCATGATCTCCTCGCCACGCCTTGGTCGCCGGAGCGACTCCGCCCGTTCTTTGCCGATAAACCCGTTCCGCAATGGTTTAATTACACCGCGCCGCGTGTCAAATCCGGCGAAGTTACACCTGATAGCTTGGACGAAACCGCAGCACTTGCGTTGATGGTGGCAGACCCGTTACTGATTCGTCGCCCTTTAATTGCCTGTGATGCAGGGCAATGCAGCGGATTTGATGATAATCCGGTGTTGCAGGTATTGGGCGTTTACGATACACCCGCAGGCATTGAAACTTGTCCCAAAGCGCACACGACTGCGGGGGCTTGCGCTTACCCACCTGTGCAGGAGGTAACATGAATAAGCCCTTGGATGTTGCAAAATGGAAAGAAGCCGTCGAGTTTGCCCCTAGTGTGTTTTGGATTGGCGCACTCGATCCGACCTTACGCACCTTCGACATTATCCTCAAAACCGCCAATGGCACGACTTATAACTCGTATCTGGTACGCGGTAGCGAAGGTGTCGCCATTATTGACACCGTGAAAGAAGGTTTTGAAGGTGAATTTTTCCGCCGTTTGGAATCGGTAGCGCGTTACGACGAAATCAAAGTCATTGTACTCAACCATTTAGAACCCGACCACAGCGGCGCATTGCCGGAACTGATGCGCCGTGCTCCACAAGCACGCTTGTACATTTCCACCCGTGCGACAACGATGTTGAAAGCTTTGCTGCGCCCGAATCGTCAAGAGCCATTTGAATATACCAAGATCGGAAGAGCACACGTCT
>CAZTUZ010000237.1:0-3882 GCA_964617055.1 uncultured Thiothrix sp. | reverse complement strand
CAACTGGGAGTGCATAGAGTGTTTCGGTAATGATGGCGGGTGAATGCCCCGCTAACATCAACAAAATGCGCCGCTCAAAATCTTCAGGCTTGGTTTTTGTGGTCATGTGTCATACCTAATTAGTTAGTTTTGCCCATTGTGCAACAAATTGACGCAATTCATCGGGGCGCAAGATTTTAATACCTTGCGCTTTGGCGCGTTCGTGAGTCGCGTAATCGACTTCACTGGCACTTAACAGGATTTTTTGCCCGTACAACCCACGAAGCTCTTCGCCGATACTGTCAATTTTATAAAGAATTTCACTGTTTTCTTTGCCGCGATTGTTTTTAAAATTAATTGTTTTGCATTCGATAATCAATAAACGGTTATTATGAATAGCGATGATGTCTAATTCATTGATGCTGGTGCTGTTATCACGGCTGATTTGTACACTACACCCGACTTCATTTAAAGCTAAATCTTCAATAATTAGCCAAGCATATTCTTCCAGCCAATGCCCACACAAAAAACGGGTACGCTCTGAATTATAAAAGATAACGTCTTGTTTATTTGGTAGTAATTCTAAAATATTGTGCTGCTGTAAAACAGTCAAAACATTTAGCCACGCTTCATCTGTTATTCTCCACTTAAAGGATTGTTGTGGATTTAATAATTCCTCACCATTAAGTGATAGCGCAGCTAATGCCATAGCATTCAATGTGGTAATGATTTTATTGACTTTGGGGTTTTTTACAGTGCTACTTAGTACATTAGTGGCTTTACGGCGTTGTAATGCGCGAGTTTTCCATTCATCATCCGCTGATAATACTTCGTCAACTTTTATTCCATAAGCGGCAAGGTATTCCGCAATACTTAATACGGATGATAATGGCTCAATCGAACAATCCACGACGGATTCGAGCACATCCTTCGCAGTATCTGTGTAAATAATACGGTGTTTTGCTGAACCAAAGGTATCCAATAAACCAATGGACATGAGTTTTGTGCCACCCGTAATGTTTACTGTGATCTGTGCATCAGGGTATTGCTGTTCTAACTGTTTGTATAATTGCCCTGTATAACGTTGAATTTCTGCCATGCCCGAGTCCGGCATGTTGTGATGTGCAACACAGGGAATACCTTGCTGCGCTAACATCTTTTCAAAACGCTCGGTTAAACCTTGCTTTTGCATGGCAATGGAGCTGAGCAAATGCACTTCATTGGGTTTATCCATTTTGATAGGAATGTAATTGGCAAGCAATTGCGCTGACACCACACACAGATGAATGTGCATTTGCTAACTCCTGTTTAAATTAATGTTTTTGTGCGGAATAGGCTTCTAAACGCGCCCCGAATTGACGCATATCAGCCGCTGTTAATTCTTTACCTCGCGCGTTGGCAGGCATTTCCAACGTTAAATGGAAATAATGCCCACCACGAGCATTCACTTCGGCGACCAAGTTAATGGGTAACGTACCTAATACGTTATCACCTTGCTTAACAATGGTGACATCAAAATGCGCTAGCAATTGGTCAACGTGAAAACCTTCTGCCTCTGCCCATTCAACTGCACCTGCGTGGCGTGAAATAAAATAAGTGGTCATTTGTTGCCCTTATGAAGATGGAAAGCGTGCAGTTTAAGCGACGTTTTATCGCTTGGCGAGAATGACAAGCTTGTCAGCGACTCTCAAAAGGAATAACTCAAGATAACGCTTATAGCATTTGCCCCTCAATTTTTTAATAAACATACACTAATAACCAAGTATTAAATAGTTGGTCATGATTTAGATGCGTTGAGTGCCCATTCAGGCTACACTGGTTGGTGTTGCATTCCATCGAGGTAGCGATAGGCGAGAACATCATACCCCGGTTGATCCGCTTTTGCGTTCGGGTTTCCCGTGCCTAAAAAACTGATAAATACCTTTGCCATAATTACTATCCACTTTAGGCGGAAATTATATCGAATAATAACCGCAAAATAAAAATATCGGGAATTTATAAAAATGATTTGATCTTAATATCGTTACCCTTACCCTCAACAGCAACCGATTTCAGCAATTGGTTCTTTTTGGCTTTACTTTGCTCCCCATTCGTCAAAGTACCCATTAAATTCTTAGCATCATCACCCTTGAGAATGGCTTTGCCTTCTGCTGTCGTTGCAGTCAATGTTGCTTTGCTGGGGTCATATTGAATCTTAGCGTTTTCCCAAACCTCGGCTTTTTCTTCAATGACAATATCATTGTATTTTTTATCCGTGAGTGTTTTTGGCATGGAAACCACAACATGACTAGAGCGTTTCAGTGTGCGCTGATCTTGCACATAAGATGAAAGAACCAGTGCATTTTGTTTTGCTTGTACAAACTCATTATTGCGCCCCATACCCATTACCATGTGTTTTAACTCACCAGAAAATTGGTGACGGCGTGTCGGGTCTGCCATTGCAACCAAGGCTTCAATAGGTGTCGAGGTACGCCAGTCTTTACCTAATCTTTCAGTCATGTATTGCTCAAAAGTAGCAATATATCCATCCGGCTTGGCATCAGGTGTTTGTGCAGGGTCATTGCACACCAATCGGGAGTTTTGCCAATCTAGTCTGATATTGATTTGCCCATAACCAAATGATTTCGCCATACCAAGATTGTGCCGCTTATTTTCTAGCTGCACAGCCCACAATAATGCGCCAAGCTCTTGAGGTTTCAGGTTGTGAAAGACTAACCGACCTTTGAACGTTGAACCTTCCGCCAGCGTGTGTAGGCGTGTCTGCACTTTAGTGGTTTGTTTATCCCCTAATGGTTGGGTACGAACTTCATCAGGAAGACGCACAGGATAACGCTTCCATCCTCTCAATTCTGGGGCAGGGTTTCCAGCACTGTAGACATAGGTGGCGTATTGTCTATTTTTTCCATTAGCTAGTTCGTTGCCAGACTTGTCGACCTGTTGATAAACATAGTTTGGGAAGTAACTCGGTTTTGCGCCATTCAGAATGGTTTCTCTGGGATTGCTATCAACCTTGGCCTTCCCCTGCAAAAATGCAGGTTCAAAGTAAACACGCCCTTTCAACGCACTCTCTGGTTTTTCATCGACTCGCCCAAACAATAGTTCGGCAAAATCCGGTTTAGTATTATCTACATGGTCTTTGTGGGTGTGTTGTAACATATCATGGGTGGAAAAGTCACCCGCCAACTTCGGCATGTATGCCAAGCCAACTTGCACCCTATCCTTGTTCTGGATATAAAAAACGGGTACACGTTGTTTTCTTAAGAAACGCTCACGCCAAAAGCCTTTCCATGGTGAGTCAGGCTTGCCGTCCTCATCACCGTGAATAAACAGGAAATCCCGCCAAGCCTGATTATCCAGTACAAAAGTATCCTGCTCGCGGGGAGAGTGGAACATGAAGTCTTTGTATTTGCCCTTTGTTTTTGGCTTGTCATCCGTAGCGTCAGAAATTTGTCCCGTTAGTACGGGGAAACCTGTTAAGTCACCACTACCAATCTGAGTCACCAATTTGTGGTCTGTTTGGAATGGGATCGCCCACGAATCACGAATACCATGCTTTTCGCACAACTGATTCCAAGTGCTGTACTTATCTCTAACAGCCTTACGTTGTTTTACAAAAATGGGGCTTTTTTCTTTCCACCAAGACTCAAGGTCACGGTGACTCAATCGCACCATGCTACAGGGTGTAATGGATGGTTTACCTTGCGCATCAAGACTCAAAAATCCATAACTGACATTATTGCGAACACGCTCAGTATAGGATGCCGATACATATGTTCCAGAAATATCCCGTAAGCCAAAACGCTTATCGTCAATGCGGTTCATCCGTGAAAATGTGGCAATTTCGGTGACACTGCGAATCACACCACGCAAGCTAGAGCCGGGAATGGCATAACGCTTGTCAGG
>CAZTUZ010000236.1:0-3901 GCA_964617055.1 uncultured Thiothrix sp. | reverse complement strand
TCGACCAAGGTTGGGGCGAATTTCGGCGGCAACTCGACTACAAAATGGCATGGAATGGCGGAATACTGTTTGCTGTACCGCCACATCACACTAGTCAAATCTGCCCATGCTGTGGTCATGTTTCAGCCGATAACCGCCAGACACAGGCACGATTCTTGTGTGTGGAATGTGGTTACGAAAACCACGCCGATCACGTCGGCGCGATCAACATTTTAGAGCGGGGGCACCGCTTGTTAGCTTGTGGAGATGGGGTGTTACATCCCTCGATGAAGCAAGAACCCACCGAAGGGGTGAAGCCGTCCGGCTTAGCTCCCGTAGGAATCCCCTTCCTCGGTTACTGAGTGACACACTGAGCAAGTCGAAGTGCTTGTCGAAGTATTAGGGAGGGGAGGATGTCAAAATCAGTGAATGGATTGCACGGCTTTGTCGAGTTGACGCATACTTTTTTGGAATTTGCGGGTGCGTTGTTGCAGGATTTGCAAAGAACGCTGAAAGTCTTCAATTTGTGGAATTAACTGATTCATACGTTCGACATCAATAAGGGCGGCCAATGGTTGCAACGTAAGGGTTTCGGATAAGCTCATGGGTGTTGCTATGAATGATGGCGTAATGGTCGGAGGGACAGCCGCCACGGTTAAGGCAATGTTCTCCAAGACGGGTTTGGTTTCCGTTGGTGTTGAGGAAATAGGAATCGGCGCATCATGCTCGGTTCGTTGATAAGTCGGTGGTGGAATATCCATTTCAGAGCGAATGCGCTGGGGAGCAAGCGTCAAAATAGGCAAGTGATAGTCTCGTCTTGGTTCTGAAGGTGGAGGTACTACCGTTTGTGGTAGGTCATTAACAGATTGATGTATTTGGTTTTTTTCCATTGCCACGGATTTTATTGGTGTGACAGTTGGTAACATCGCGCTGTATTGATCCAACAAGCCTCGCGCTTCTTGCCATGCGAGTGGCCAGTCATGGCGAAACTGTTGTTTGAAAAATGCTCTTACTGCGTCGGGAAGGTATAATTTTCTACCTACAATACGCAGCAAACCCAGTTGTTGTAGTTGACGAAAAACCCGTTGTTGTTTGGATTTGCTCAAGTATTTAAACGGGCGTACCAACTCGCCAAGTGTGTCATGTTGCTTGACCCACTTGTTCAGCCAGTAACCGAACAATGAGCAGGGAATCTGCTGCAATACATTCAGTAAAGTTTGGCGATCCAATGGTTGTTGGCTAAGGCTTAGCAACAGCACGATGGTTTCTGCGCTGGTGTTAAAGAGCAAATGTGCATTGGCTGTTAGAATACGCCGGACATGACGACCTTCAGGCTGTTTATCAAATAAAACGGGAATGTGTTCCAGTCCTAACCAATTGCCTTGATGCCAGTAAGCTAAGTAGCCACCTAGCAAATGTAAGGTTAAGGCGTGTGATTCGTGGTCTTGGACGACTTCTAATAGCTTTGCTTCTGTACCTTGAACCCCCTTATGGCGCAATAGTTGCGCCCCCGCTGCGGGAGGTAAATTGGGTAAGGCTAAATATTTTACCGACTGATAGGTTGAGAATAGCGGTTGTAGGGATTGTTGGGTGACGATAACGCATAATCCCGAGTGGTATTCATTCAGTTTTGCAAACAAGATGGGTAAGCGTGGGTCACTAAAGGTCAATTCACCGTTATCGTTAATTAAAAAGTGCTCAATTCCGTCAAACACCAGCAAGGAATGGTTGGCCTGAATTTGACGAGCTAGTTGTTCCGCTTGCTGCTGAGGTTCAAGTGTATTGGTCGTGGTATGACCAAACCAAGCCAAAGCATGATGAAAAAACTCATCCACGGCGTTGCGCAACGCGGCAAGGCGTTGTTTTTGATGCCGTTGTGCGAGTTCTTTGGGGGCTTGGGTGAAGGTGGTTGTTGGTATTTTAGGGTAAAACGACCAAGCGTAAACGTTTTCTGCATCGTACCAATAATGTTGCTGAAGATCATACAACCACCTCTCGATCAAAGCGGTCTTACCCACGCCTGATGGTGCTGATATTGCAAACAAATGAGTAGCGGAATCACTCCATGCGTGGTGCAGTTGTTCCAACTCGGTATTGCGCCCAAATAATACTGGCACTTTAAACTGCTGTAATGTTTCTGGTGCACTAACCGTGCCGTTGTCACACTCGTCTTCGTCGCGGATGAAAATCCTGACCATACCCGTCGCCCCGATTTCTCATAAATATTTTTATTATCGTCAAATTATCAAATTAATGGTGGAAGTCAAGCGACATCATCACACCAATTAATAATTTAGATAAATGGTAGAGAGCAATACGGGTAGGTCAGTATCCATCTGAATGTTAATTATTTTTTACCAGCTTCTAACTGTTCAGCGGAAGGGTCGGGTGTTTCGACCAATTCGCTTTTTACAAGCTGTTCGGGGTCACTGTTCACTTTTTCCGAGGATGGTGTTGCTGTAGGGGTTTCTGTGCCTTCTGCAACCACAGGGAGCGGTTCTTGGATGCTTTCGCTCAAATCAGTCATACTGGCAAGGCAGTCTTTGATGTACGCCTCTTTTTTGTCAGCACTGATCCCATCTTCAGTCGCATACGTCGCGCAAAGATCGGACATATTACTTTCCGCGCTTGGTTCTGCAATCGCCAAAGAACTCGTAACAATGCTGGCAGTAGCCAGCAGGGCAAGCAGGTATTTCATTTCAGATTAACCCTTGTTGTGCATGTCAATACGACCAATCGCGCAGCTCACGACGGATTTGGCCTTTTCTTTCAATGAAGCCAAACCTTCAACAGAGCCGCGTTCGGGATACCCCAGACCTAATAGGATTTGGGTAGCCTGTTGGCGAACGTCGACATCACTAGTGACGGTGATGGTTTGGTTTTCTATATCGACATCGACAGCTTGAATTGGTTCATGTTCTAAGAGCTTTTTCGTGATGGTGTTAGCACACCCGCCGCAGCGGATATTTTCAACTTCAATACGGGTTTCCATTAGCGGACTCCTCAAGGGTTCGGGTTCATAACTAATATGGAACGTGGTTAGCTGAAAAACAAGTTTTATCCGTTCGTTTGAGCGAGGGCGGGTGGTTTATTGGTCACTTTGTCATGCGGCAAAACCCGCATGAGTTAGCCGAGTTTCAGTCCTGCAATAAAGCCCGCCGTGGCACTGACCCCTTTAGCGGTAATGTGGGATAAGCGATCCATCAAGAAACCGCCGGAATGTTTTGCCATATCGGTGGCGGTAGTGGCAGCACTTTGCAATTGGGTATCATCAACGTGGCCAATGCCGTAGTATTCCGCCACGAAGAGTAAAACAATGGCCGCACCGCCTAAAAACAAGGCAAGGCGCAACATTTTTTTGGCAAAATAACCAACGGCTAAACCGATGACAAACGGTGCACCGACGTTGCCGACTAAAAAAGTGGATGACAGAAAATCGCTTTCAGCGTTCAGCGTCTCGTTCATATTGACTCGTCTATGTTGGGTTAGAGATTTACGTTTGAATATTTTCAGCAAGATGCGTGACTATTGTCCGGCATTTTTTGTTCGTATTCTAGCCGCAATTATCTTAATCCGCCGTGACAAGGTTAAAATTTGTACGCTAGGCAAAGTGCTCAAGGTATAGCAGCTTTGCCTAGCAATGCGCAACTGTAAACTAAGGTTTACATGCGATTTTGGTCGAAAATGTTGGAAATGATGGTTTGGTGTCCAGTAGAGGCGGCGTTGCGGTAGATGTTTTCGTAATAGCGCATGTCACGAGCATCACCATCATTGGCAATACCATTGCTTAGGTACAAGGAGATTACCGCGCCTTTGTGGATAAACCATAGATTATCGTCACCATCTGCATGAGTGTCGTGCAAGTCCCAGAACGTGCGTGCGACCCATACTTCATTTTCCCAACCATTGTCACAATTAGGTG
>CAZTUZ010000235.1:0-3922 GCA_964617055.1 uncultured Thiothrix sp. | reverse complement strand
ATTTATTTGGTAGTGAAGAAAGCTATCGACAAGCATTGGATTACTACTACAGCAATGGTCCTGCACCAGATTGGCAGCGACGGCACGTTAGTGCGTATGCCAGTTCGCATCCGTGGGAGGATTGGGCGGAAACATGGGCGCATTATTTACACATCATGGACACGCTCGAAACCGCGACCAGTTTTGGCGTGATGCGGCAAATCAAAGGCGCGGGTGGTTTTTATTTGTTGATGCGGGAATGGTGGCAACTGAAATTACTGATGAACTCATTGAACCGCAGTATGGGGCTGCCGGATGCTTATCCTTTCACCCTGACTAAGCAAGTCATGGTCAAACTGCGGTTCATTCACCAGATGGTGGCGGAGTCAAATGCTATATAGGCTGTTCGTGTCTGCGGTGTGGGATTCCAAACGCGGCATGGCACGGAATGCGTGATTGAGTTGATTAGCCCATTCGTGACGAATCGCCATGAGGTATGGGTTTTCTGAGTCGAATTTGTAGTGGCGAATACCAGCACCAAATTGGTCTCGCGGGTAAATCAGTACCTCAATCGGTGGTCCTACACTAGCATTACTTTTCATGGTGGAATCCATCGAAATCAGTGAGCAAATGGCGGCATCTTCTAATGAGGTTTCGCGAGTAATGAAGCGATCCAGAACGGGCTTGCCGTATTTACTTTCACCGATTTGTAAGTAAGGTGTGTCAGTGGAAGATGTAATGTAATTGCCCTGAGGGTAAATCATGTACAAATTCGGTAGGCGGCCTTGAATCTGACCACCTAGAATCAGGGTTGCATCGGGTACAAAACCCGTTTGTTCGGTATGTTTACGAATGCGGTTGACGAGCACTTCACCAAGGTACTCAGCGACATCCGCTAGATAGTTCAACGTGTTAATATTTCGAGGGCGATTCTCCTGCACGTCGCGGCGCACTTGTTGAATCACACTTTGTGTTGTTGCCAGATTGCCTGCACTCATAATCACCAGACAACGATCTGGCGTGGTTTCGCAACGGTGCATTTTGCTATAAACACTAACGTGATCAATACCTGCGTTAGTACGCGAATCAGAAGTCAGCACAAGCCCAGCGTCAAGAGAAATGCCTATACAGTATGTCATGTCGGTTCAGGGTGGTTAAGGTCAGCTTAAGTTATTCGAGTCTGATGATAAGGTCAATGTTCTCTTAAGCCTGTTTTTTGTATAAATGATCATTGTGTCGCTTTTTTGGATAAATTACTTAAATGAAAACATGGTTTATTTCCGATTTGCATTTGGAAGCACAGCAACCGAGCATTAATCGCACATTATTGGCGTTTTTTTCGACGATTGCTGAACAAGCCGACGCATTATATATCTTAGGCGACTTTTTTGAGTATTGGGTGGGTGATGATCAATTAGAGACAGTAATGCCGATTATTAAGGCATTACGGCAGTTAAATGATCGAGGAGTGCGTTTGTATTTTCAGCATGGGAATCGGGATTTCTTGGTTGGAGAACGTTTTGCACAAGCAACAGGTTGCACTTTATTACCCGAGCAGATCGTGGTGGATTTATACGGTACGCCCACATTGCTCATGCACGGTGATAGTTTATGCACAGATGATGTTGAGTACCAACAAGCGCGTCGGCTATTGCGCCACCCACAATGGCAGCAACAATTTTTGTCACAGCCTTTGGCAATGCGTTTAGCGCAAGCGCAAGCGATGCGGGCGCAAAGCCGTGAATCGATGCAGGGGAAAGCTTATGCTATTTTGGATGTGAACCCTCAGGCGGTGGATACTGTGCTGCAAACAGCGGGGGTGACGCGTTTGATTCATGGGCATACGCATCGTCCGGCAGTGCATGAGTGGCAGGACACCATGGGCAATAAACTGCAACGTATCGTGCTAGGGGATTGGCATGAAGACCAACCCAGCTACCTGTGCATTGATGCGCAGACCACAAGGTTAGTGCATTAGTGACAGCACCTGCAACAGGAGGTGTGAAGTCACGCCTCCTGGCAGTTTGGGGATTAGATCCCTAGTTCAGCTTTGACCTTTTCGATATTAATGTGGCGCACGTCTTTACCTTTGACGAGGTAGACAACGTATTCGCAAATGTTTTTGCAATGGTCGCCGATACGTTCCATCGAGCGTGCGCACCACGTTACATTGAGGCTGTCTTTAATATGACGTGGGTCTTCCAACATGCGGGTGAATAATTGACGGGAAATTGCGTCAAATTCTGCATCCACTTGATGATCGTTTTGGATCACCTGCATTGCTTGTTGAATATCCATACGCGCAAACGCATCCAATGTGTCGCGCAACATGGTTTTAACGTGTTCACCTAGGTGACGTAAACTATTATGCAAATCGCTGCTGACGCTGGTAGTTTCGGCGATTTCAACCGCGTGCCGAGCAATTTTTGACGCTTCATCACCGATGCGTTCAAGGTCAGTAATGACTTTGATGACGGTAATAATTAAGCGCAAATCGCTTGCTGCTGGTTGGCGGCGGGCAATGATCTCAGCGCATTGTTCATCGAGAATGACTTCCAATGAGTTGATCTCGTAGTCGGAAAACGCGACTTTCTCACCCAGTTCGCTGTCCTGTTCCAGCAATGCCTTGATTGCGCTGGTGACTTGGGTTTCGACTAAGCCACCCATTGTCATGACTTTGCTACGAATGTCTTCCAGTTCCTGATTGTACTGGTGAGAGGTGTGTTGTGTTGTGTTCATATTTTCCATACCCCGTGACCACTCCTTAGCCGAAGCGGCCAGTAATGTAGTTTTCAGTGAGCTGGTGTTGTGGGTTGGTAAAAACCGTTTTGGTATTATTCACTTCAACCAGCTTGCCCAGATGGAAGTACGCAGTCCGTTGCGAAATACGCGCTGCTTGTTGCATCGAGTGCGTAACGATACAGATAGTAAAGCTTTGACGCAATTCGTCAATTAATTCCTCGATAGTTGCAGTGGCAATCGGGTCTAGCGCAGAAGTCGGTTCATCCATCAGGATAACTTCAGGACTAACCGCGATGGTACGCGCAATACACAAACGTTGTTGCTGACCGCCGGATAAACCTGTCCCAGGGGAGGTTAAACGGTCTTTCACTTCGTTAAATAAGCCTGCTTTAGTGAGACTTGCCTCTACAATATCATCCAGTTCTGCACGGTTGCTTGCTAGGCCGTGTAAACGCGGACCGTAAGCAACGTTGTCATAAATGGATTTTGGGAATGGGTTCGGTTTTTGGAACACCATACCCACACGCGCACGCAGTAACACAGGGTCTTGCTCGCTATCGTGGATGTTTTCGCCATCCAGACGAATATCGCCTGTGACTTTACAGCCTGCGATAGTGTCGTTCATGCGGTTCAAACAGCGTAAGAAGGTGGATTTACCACAACCGGAGGGGCCGATCATGGCGATGACTTCGTTACGACCAATGTCTAAACCAACATCGAAAATCGCTTGTTTGCCGCCTGTATAGAATACGTTCACACCACGGCAACGGATTTTAGTTTGTTGGTCATCCAACAGTGGGTTGCCAACTGTGCCATTAATGTCGTGGGCAAACTCATCGCGTTTGCCTGCATCTGCTTCACGCGAGGTTGACAAGGTAGTTGTCAGGTTTAAAGTTGCTTCTGTCATGGGGATCACCAACGTCTCTCAAACTTTTTACGCAATATGATGGCCAGCAAGTTCATGGCAATCATGAATGCTAACAGGATAATAATGGCAGCAGAGGTGCGCTCGGTGAAAGCACGTTCTGGACTGTCTGCCCACAGGTAGATTTGGACTGGCAAAATGGTTGCCGGATCAGTGATTGAATGCGGTACATCGACAATGAACGCTACCATCCCGACCATCAACAAAGGTGCAGATTCACCCACTGCATGTGCCATACCAATGATTGTACCTGTTAAAATGCCTGGCATAGCTAAC
>CAZTUZ010000234.1:0-3933 GCA_964617055.1 uncultured Thiothrix sp. | reverse complement strand
ACCAAATACTAACAACAGCCAAACAACCTAATATAATCAATGTAACAACTAATGGAATGTGAAGGAAAGGCAGGTATAAACGTGGATATTTGAAAACTTGACTAAATAATCCAAAATCCGAAAAGACTAATGGCTCTTGCAAGGCCTTTACTTTGGCATTATTCACAACAATCAATACAGTTAAAATGGCAAAAACCACACCTATTGCGAATAGTGGACGTTGCAATAATAACAGAAATCCACCATACCCTGCACTAACTAGCAATCTATCTGATACGGTATGAATGACTGATTGGCGTTTTAACTTGGGTAGGTTAATCCCAAAACCCACTAGATAAGCACCTAACAAACAAATTAACCAACCACCACTAATTGCTAGCCATGCCATCACTGTCGAAGTTTTCCTTTAGCACCATAACCGAACCAAGACAAAATAAAATCCGCCAGCGCAGCCGGAATTACCGACAGCAACCATGAACCAAAACTCAAAGGAAATGGAAAAGCAATGCACGCTTCATTTCTCACAACACCTTTTGCAATAATTCGTGCCGCTTTTTCAGAAGTCATTAACAATGGCTTTTTAGCGGGAAACTGCCGACTCATATCAGATTCAACAAACCCTGGACAAACCACGTTGACTTGAACGCCATCTGCTCTTAGCCAACCTCGCAAAGCCTCACCATAACTTTTGACCGCCGCTTTACTCGCACAATAGCTGGGTGTTAAAGGCAAACCACGATAAGCTGCCAATGAACTAATAATAACGATACACCCTTTTTGACGCTGGCGCATTGGATTAATTAAGGCTTCAATACTCGCAATCACGCCATAAACATTGGTATCGATAACATTTCTGATTGCGTCCCATGCTTCTGGCTCACCATTTTCGCCCAGCATACTCGCTACACCTGCATTAGCTATTAATGTGTCCACTGCATATTGAGTATCGAAGTCAATAATCCATTTCACAAGTTGATCTCTATCACGAACATCAATCACACCGATAACTGTTTGCGCACCTTTTTCTTGACATTGTTGTGCAACATTACCCAATGCAACTGCATTCCGAGCCACTAACCCCAGTCTCACGCCTGCTTTTGCATACTGTAATGCTAATGCAGCACCGATTCCCGAACTCGCACCCGTAATAATAATTGACTTCATACTGTACTAATTCAAAGATTGACTGGTTGTTCCATAAAAACTGAGGGTTTCATCTGTATTAACTGTTGCAATAACGCCCATAGCATTTAATGAACCAGCAACTGCCATTTTTATCCCTTTTTTTGAATAAAAGTTACCGTTAATTTGTGTTAGATTAATGACTGCATTTCTAAATTTGGCAAATAGCTCCATGTCCGGTTTAACCGGATTCGACCAAAATGAGTCGAGTCCATCTTGATAAGTCAAGCCCGGCAAGTTATAGATGGATTTTCCTAATGCACAGGTAGGGCTATGATGGAATAAAGCCGACATTCCCACCGTACTATTCACCACAACTGTACCTTTAGCATGATGTGTTAATGTTGGAATGTGTCCATTTTCCAAATAAATAACTCTTTTCTCAATATTTAATGACTGCGTTAGCTTTTGCAATATCTGCCGATAGGGAATCAGGCCAGTGTCAAGAGGGTGATTTTTGATTACCAAAACACTATTGGCCGGAGCATATTTCGCAAAAGACTCTACAACGTATTGAATGGCTTTTACCATTCCACCGAAAGGTGAATGCCGCCGGATTTGCGAATCAGAATCCAATTGCAGTGGAAAAAAGAAATAAGGCTGTTTTTGATCCACTAATGTCTGAATAATGGTTTTTTCACGCCGCCAGTACAAACATCGTCTCGGATAACGCCGCGCCCACCCCAAATACTCTACAACCGAATTACGAGGGCGATGCGTTTGATACTGATTAAACCACGGATATAACAATAATGTACTAATACGATAAACTAAATCGAATGCAAAACGCACAGCCAAGCTCGCGCCAGTCGGCGGATTTTTCTTGACTTGTGGATGAGAATAATTCCGATACCACTCATCATCTTTAGACATTAGGTTAGAGTTTGCATTAACGCCACCTC
This sequence comes from uncultured Thiothrix sp., assembly GCA_964617055.1. Lineage (GTDB taxonomy): Bacteria > Pseudomonadota > Gammaproteobacteria > Thiotrichales > Thiotrichaceae > Thiothrix. The sequence goes on along the minus strand of CAZTUZ010000234.1, from coordinate 1,849 downwards.
TTTCCAAAGTGATCCAATCTGGGCGCAAATAGCCTTCTTCAAATACATAAATGCGTAGATTCTGTTCACGAGCCACTCGAATAGCAGCCTCATGTAATGGGCGCATGTCACCAAATAACACTAAATCAGTGATTTGGTACTCTTTAAAGCGTTTGGCAACCCAATCAGCAAACTCCGTTGCCCTACCATTAAAACACCACCGCGCCTGACCGAGACCAAAAACCCAATCACCTCCACAAAAACTGATTTGGTAGACTTCATGGTTAGCCATTTCAATAGATTCAATTAATGACCTATGAAAAAGCGTCGCAGGTCCTTGCAGAAACAAAAATTTTCGGCTGTTCATAGCTAATTGTACTAACGATAATTCCCTATAAACTATCTTATGGCACAAGATTCACAAAACATCAATCAAGCCATAAGATTTATTTTTATAAATCTAGTTTTTTATTGTATTTATGACAGTGATCACACTCACATTTTATAAACAAATATTATCATGCCTAAAATGCCATTTTTCTGACACCGCATATTAGCCTTTCCTTGACTCTCGATTTCCTTCACGATAGACCTTGCGTCGAGTCTTCAGCATCTCTTATGCTTAAGGGAACAAGTCGGATACGATGAAAAAGTATACGACAAGAATCACATAAACAGCAGTCAAAGGAGGAGACTCATGAAGACAATCCAGCGTTTTCTGAGCGAGGCGAACCAGTCTATCCACACCATCGCACCGGATGAGTCCGTATATAACGCATTGGTTTTAATGGCAGCAGATAATCTAAGCGTCCTAATGGTCACAGAAGGCGACAGATTATCCGGCATTATTTCCGAGCGTGACTACGCGCGTAAAATTGCGTTACATGGCAAAAACTCGAAGGAGACCCCAGTACGCGACATAATGACACCTGCACCATTTACCGTCCGTCCAGAGCAAACCTTAGATGATTGCATGAGCCTAATGATTGAGAAGAAAATCCGTCACTTACCTGTTGTATCAGCGAGTAACGATATTCTCGGCATCATCTCCATTCGTGACGTTGTAAAAGAAGTCATGGATGAACAAAAATTCTTGATCGCAGAACTCCAACGCTACATTGCAGGTTAAGAACCAAGAACACCGCACGTTAGTCAAACGTATTGCGATACAGGGTACGCTAGTAGCTACCCTGTTTCTGTGATAGAAATCACCAACTTAATGGTTTATTTTTATACTACCCACATGATTTTATTACGTCTTTGCTAATTATTAGCCAGCACCACCACAAACCATTCCCCGACATTTTTATGGTTTTTGTATAATATTCACCCTTTATTTTGATATTCCTCAGTGTTTACTCGCACTAATATCGGGATAATCGCGCACCATAATCATTCAAAACGCATCACCAGCACCACTCCTATCGTTTTTTATTAACAAGGAGAAACACTATGCAGCAACCTGTTACTGAAACCAAAATCGTTATGTCCGACCCAACGGCATTAGGTGTATTTGGTTTATCGGTTGTTACGTTTGTCGCGGCTTCAGCAAAATTAGGCTGGACTGGCGGTGTTACTTATTTGATTCCGTGGGCTTTATTTTTAGGTTCTGCTGCGCAAATTTGGGCATCAACCGTTGATTTCAAAAAGAATAACTATTTCGGCGCAATTGTTTTAGGGGCTTATGGCTTATTCTGGGTTGCTGTTGCTATGCATTGGGCGACCAGTTTAGGCTGGTTGGGCGATGTTGGTGAAAAGGCAGACCCACGCCAATTAGCTTTTGCATGTTTTGGTTATTTTATTTTCTCGATTTTCATTATGGTTGCTGCATTTGAAGCAAACAAAGTTTTTGCGGCAATTTTAGTATTAA
>CAZTUZ010000233.1:0-3944 GCA_964617055.1 uncultured Thiothrix sp. | reverse complement strand
ACCCTCAGCGATTCAAGCGGAAACCATTCCGTACTTGCTCGAAGGGCGTGACGTACTAGGTCAAGCACAAACGGGGACAGGTAAAACCGCAGCCTTCGCGCTGCCTTTATTATCCCGCTTAAACCTAAGTCGTAATGAACCACAAATTCTGGTACTAGCTCCGACCCGTGAATTAGCGATTCAAGTCGCCGAAGCTTGCCAAAAATACGCCGCGCACATGCCCGGTTTCCACGTCATGCCGATTTACGGCGGACAGGATTACCGCACGCAATTCCGCCAACTCGAACGTGGTGTTCACGTTGTAGTTGGTACACCAGGGCGCGTGATGGATCACCTACGCCGTGGCACACTCAAACTCGACGGCTTACAAGCCCTCGTCTTGGACGAAGCTGATGAAATGCTACGCATGGGCTTTATCGAAGACATCGAATGGATTATGGAACAGACACCAAGCAATCGTCAGATCGCGCTGTTCTCTGCCACCATGCCACCAGCGATTCACCGCATTGCGCAAAGCTATTTGAACAATCCGGCGGAAGTCAAAATCCAAGTCAAAACCACCACGGCGGAAACCATTCGCCAGCGGTATTGGTTGGTAAGCGGTTTACACAAGCTGGATGCCTTAACCCGCATTCTAGAAGCCGAACCATTTGATGCCACGATTATCTTCGTGCGTACCAAAACCGAAACAGTGGATTTAGCCGAAAAATTACAAGCGCGTGGTTACAGTGCCGTCGCGCTGAATGGCGATATTCCACAAAACGTGCGTGAACGTACCGTCGAACAACTCAAAAATGGCAAAATCGACATTCTGATCGCCACCGACGTGGCGGCGCGTGGTTTGGACGTGGAGCGTATTAGCCACGTTGTCAACTACGACATTCCCACCGATACCGAATCCTACGTTCACCGCATTGGGCGTACCGGACGTGCGGGGCGCAGTGGTGAAGCGATTTTGTTCGTTTCCCCGCGTGAACGGCATTTATTGCGGGCGATTGAACGCGCCACTCGCAAGCCGATTGAATTAATGGAATTGCCGTCCACGGACGTGATTAACGACCGTCGCATTTCACAATTCAAGCAACGCATTACCGACACATTGGCGCAAGGTGGTTTGGACTTATTCGCGCAATTGCTGGAAAGCTACGAGCGTGAACACAATGTTCCAGCACTCGAAATTGCCGCTGCACTCGCTAAATTGCTGCAAGGTGATGAACCCTTACTGCTGGAAGAGAAGAAATCTCACCCAGCTTACAATCCAGCCAACCGCGAACGCGAGCATGAGCAAGACGGGCGACGTGGTAACAAACGTAAAGCCAATTCAGCGTTTAGCAGCGATGAAGATACCATCGAAATGGAACGCTTCCGCATTGCAGTTGGGCGCAATCATGGCGTAAAACCGGGTAATATCGTCGGTGCGATTGCCAATGAAGCAGGCTTAGACAGCCGCTTTATCGGGCACATTGACATTCAAGACGCTTACAGCTTGGTGGATTTACCAGCCGGAATGCCGAAAGAAATCCTGCAAGACTTGAAGAAAACGCGCGTTGCAGGGCAGATGATTAATATCGAACCCGCAGGCGAAGCCGCTGCTGATTACTCCCCTAGCCGCAATAGTGCACCGCGTCGTGGTCGTGGTGATGGTGAACGCCGTCCGCGCCGTGACGATGGCGCACCGCGTCGTCGTGAAGGTGGTGGTCGTGGTGATGGCGAACGCCGCGCTCGTAGCAGTGGTGAACGTTTTGCTAATGGTGAGCGTCCACCGCGTGTTGATCGCAGCAATAGCGCACCGCGTGGCGACAAAAAACCAACCACTGCCAATAAAGACAAAGGCAAGCCGAAACGCCCCAAAGTCTAAGTGCTTAAACACAACATGAAACTGAAAATGCCGGACTTGTTCCGGCATTTTCATTTAAGCTGCACGACTTAGTTCTGTAGCAATCATTTCAGCCTGCTTTAACACGGTTTCTGTTGCCAATGCCTGCATATCCGGTGGATAACCGTATTTGCGTAACAGGCGTTTAATCGCAACTTTTAACTTAGCCTTGACGCTTTCCCTGATCGTCCAATCAATGGAGGCATTCTTACGGATAGTGTCGGTTAGGACAACAGCCAGTTCCCTAAGTTTGTCCTGCTGCATCAATTGCACCGCGCTGTCATTGTTGGCAACAGCGGTATAAAAGGCGTATTCGTAATCCGTTAGACCCAAGGCTTTGGCTTCGCTGTCAGCGGTGGTAACTTCCTTGCTTAGCCTGATCAGTTCATCCATGACTTCAGCAGCAGTAATGATCTTGGCATGGTAACGCTTGATGGCATTTTCCAGCATTTCACGCAGGCTTTTGCCCTTGACCAGATTAGTGCGGGAACGGGCGTTAATCTCGTCACTCAACAACTTTTTGAGGACTTCCAGAGCAATGTTTTTATTCTCCATTCCCTTCAATTCCAACAGGAATTCTTCGGAGAGGATGGAAATATCTGGCTTTTTGATACCAGCAGCATCGAATACATCAACTACCTGAGTCGATACTAAAGCCTGATCAATGACTTGCCGGATAGTGGTTTCTATTTCCTCATTGCTCCTGCCGCCACTACTAGGTGCATCGAACTTCACCAAACGGGCTTTGACTGCCTGAAAGAAAGCCACTTCGTCCTTAGCATCCATTGCCTGATCGTGCGGAATGGCAATGGCAAAGGCGCGGGACAGGGCGGTTACTTCGCGGATATAACGGTTTTTACCCTCTTCCAGCCCAAGGATATGGTCTTCAGCCGCCAGTATCAGGGAAAGTTTTTTGGACGTGTCAGCAGTGAAATACGGTTGATAAGAAAAGTTATGGTACATGGCGGAAACCACTTCACGCTTTTCCAGCATCAAAGCGACCGCCTGTTCCTGCGCCACTGCTGGATCACCCTTACCCCCTGCATCCGAATAAAACGCCAACGCTTTTTTCAGGTCGGAAGCAATGCCCAAATAATCGACCACCAAGCCACCCGGTTTATCCCCATGCACACGGTTGACTCGTGCAATGGCTTGCATCAAATTATGACCTTTCATGGGTTTATCAATGTAAAGCGTGTGCATAGCAGGCGCGTCAAAGCCAGTCAGCCACATATCCCGCACAATAACGAGCTGTAGCGCATCGTCAACGTCTTTCATCCGGTCTGCGAGGTCTTTACGCTGCCTTTTGGTGGTGTGGTGTTTGGCAATCTTTTCACCATCGGATGCTGTCGAAGTTATTACCACTTTAATCACACCCTTCGCCAAATCCTCCGAATGCCATTCCGGTTTAATGGCAACAATGGCGTTGTAAAGGTCGACAGCAATCCGGCGAGACATAGCGACAATCATACCCTTACCTGCAAAGACCTCCTGACGCTGGGTGAAATGCTGAACGATGTCTTGTGCAATATTGTGGATACGCTCAGGATGACCAATCAGGGCTTCCAGTTGCGTCCATTTAGCCTTGGCTTTTTGGGTAGCATCCGCGTCTTCAGCTTCCAGATCATCATCCAGCTTTTTCAGCAATGCCTTACCTTCTTCACTCAGCAAAACCTTCGCCAAACGACTTTCGTAATAAATTCTGACGGTTGCCTTATCTTCTACCGCTTGCGCAATGTCGTAAATGTCGACGTAATTACCGAACACCGCTGGCGTGTTCACGTCCGAGCCTTCAATCGGTGTACCCGTAAAACCCAGATAAGTAGCGTTAGGTAACGCATCACGCATGTATTTAGCGAAGCCGTAAACGACTTTTTTGCCGATCACATTACCCTCTGCATCCTTATCATCAATGGTCTTGGCTTTAAAGCCGTATTGGGTACGGTGGGCTTCGTCGGCAATCACCACGATATTGCGGCGTTCAGAAAGGCATTCAAACACATTGCCCACTTCTGGTTGGAATTTTTGCACGGTGGTAAAGACCACGCCCCCAGAAGCGACTTTCAAC
>CAZTUZ010000232.1:722-3945 GCA_964617055.1 uncultured Thiothrix sp. | reverse complement strand
AACATAGGTGAGTAATATGAGCCAGCAATTCATTAATTCTGCGATGCTCCAATCCAACCAACCCCCAGCGCGTGCCAGTAACACAAGTCCCGTGGTGGCAGGTAGCAGTGTTATGTAAAAGAAGGCTCGTAATGCTGCTGCTTGTGTGCCCAACTGGACTGAGGGAATAACAATGGCACAAAAGGCAATACCAATGCATTGGTATTGGGGGCGTTGTTGCTCCAGTGCGAGGGCATTAACCAGACGTACCAACAAGATGCCATGCACGGCGAAAAACCCCACGGTGTATGGAATGCTCAACCAATAGTCACGGTATTCCACCACTCCTTGGTCTAACAGCAGGAGACGTTGAATGGCGACAATACTTTCCGTACTCACTAGTAAGCAAATACCAAGGAGAATACTAACCTTTACCCAACGTTGCATTGGTGCTTGACGTTGGAAATACAGTGCGAATAATAAAAAGCTGAGCATTGCTACTACACCAAAGACATTAACAAAGGGTAGGGCGTAATCCACAGCATCAGGGTGTAAGGCAATTGCAAGAAATTGTAATAGCGTTCCGCCGCTTGCCGCAGCAAATGTCAACAATAAAAATAGCGATATTTTAATATTTACTTGGGTGCGTAATGCGTTCACCAAGCGCACCGCAAAATACCCTGTTAAAAGGGAAACCATCAATAATTCGATAAAGAAATTAATCGCCAGTGGTGTCCAGAATAGTTTTAGCATAGTTAATTAAAAAACATCAATTTTTTGTACAACTCTATAGTACCGAGTACCTAACATAAGATGAAGTTATTAAAAGATATGAAAGCTGATTAGCAATCCTTTAATAAAGTGGGTGTGACTATAACAGGATAGATAATTACCTTCATTTTGGATTAATACTAAAGCGTAACAATTCCAAACTAAAATGGTATAAAAGTAGAAGCTATGGGGTTCTTGCTTTTATTCATTAATATTTCTATGAGTAAATGAGTTTTCATTGAATTATAAAGGCGGCCTGTTTTTGTTTATTCCCTTTTTTGTTATTGAAATAATAATCGTGTAGGCTATGCTGAATATTGCACTGACGCGAGGGGAATGTGTATGCGATATAATAATATTCGAGTGCTAGTGGTGGACGATCATACCGTGGTGCGCAAAGGTATCAGGCACATCATTTCGTTTTTATCCGGTATTGTGGTGATTGCGGAAGCTGACGGTGGTGAAGAAGCCCTCACTTTATGCCAACAATTGTCTCCTGATGTTGTGTTGATGGATATTCAAATGCAAGGCATGGGGGGCGTGGCAGCGACACAGGCGATTCGTGAGCATTGTCCACAGGTTAAGGTCATTGCGCTTAGTACTTTTCATGACAAGGCTTTGGTCATGCAAATGTTACAAGCCAACGTGAATGGTTTTATTCTAAAAAGTATTTCTGCCGAAGAGTTGGCACAAGCGATTCGTGCGGTGTATGCGGGGGAAATGGTGTTATCACCTGCTATTACCGCCACATTAGCGGAGGTTAAGCCCATTGCGGATGCGGTGGGAAATAAGTTGAGTGTGCAGCAACGTAAAGTGCTTGCGCTATTGGTGCAAGGTTTCAGCAATACAGAAATTGCAAGCCAGCTATACATTTCCCAGCCGACGGCGCGTTACCATGTCAGTGCGATTTTGCTTAAGTTAGGGGTTACGACCCGTGTGGAAGCTGCTGCCCAAGCGATTAAGTTAGGTTTGTTGGATAAGGCTTAGTATTAAATAGCACAAAATACTGTACAACTGTACAGTTCCCTAACCATTCAAATTCTCTATCATTAATAGTCAGTGGGTTGTGAAGTGTGTGCTCAACCTATGCGCGGGCTTTGAAAGCAACTGTAGGTTATTGCGAGGGAGTGGTCATGAAGCAGGGTTTAGCTATTGCAGTATTTGCGGCAATCTCGTGCCTGTCTATAACTAGCCAAGCTAAAGAAACATCATTCGGAAAAGCCTTTGGTGGGTGGACGTTTACCCAAGAGAAAGAGAATGATGGCTTAGTAAATTGCCGCGCCCATTATGATGGGTCAAGTTCGGGGCATTTCATCATAGCAACGCGTACCAATGACGTTGGTTATGTAAGTATTGATACACCTAAAAGGCTGACAGGTACTTATTCTGATGGCTTATTGACTTCTGGTTTTAATCAGAGAGGTGTCCAAGCCACAGTTTTTGGAAAACGCCTTGTTTTCGGTACGATGAGTGAATCGGAACTTAGCGATTTGATGGGTGAGGGGTATTTCAAGTGGGAGATTCCTTCGCGTAAGCTATCGGGTGAGGTTGATGTTGGCACTGAGATGATTGGTGAAGTGTTGGCACGCCTTTCCATGTGTGTCGCGGAAAATAAAGCCAGATCCACCCCAACGAATGCAAAAGGGCAGGTCGTTGAAAATGATGCTTACCGAATGGGGGAAGGTTGCCCCAAAATAGGTAAAGCAAAATCACCTACCCCGATACAACCTACCCGAAAAGTCACCTTTTATAACCAGTCGGAAGAAGACTTACCCGCGACCACTTTGTACTGGCTTAATCCTGATGGCGAACCTGTCGAAACCGAAATTTTCGATGAAAGAGGTAAAGCCGTTGTGGATAGCTATGATGGTGCTAAGTACATCGCCAAAGATTTCTCAGGTACTTGTTACGGCGGAACACTGACTGTTAAACCCGGTCAAACGGAAGTGATTGTTCAGTAATTGCCAGTGATTAGATTTGCCCCCCATTAGTCGTGATGGGGTATTTCTTCGTCAACGTGATAGTGGAGTGTTTATGTTAAAGCGTTCATGGTTAGCAATCAGTTGTGTTGGGGTTATGTCTGTACTTCCTGTTATGTTGTATGCAGCACCGCTGCTACCCGTGGATGATGCCGCAAAACAACCCGATTTTTTTACGTTTCGCGCCCAATTACAAGTTGCTGTAGCAAAACATGATAAAGCGGCTGTCTTGGCTGCCGTTAGTAAAAATATCCATATCAGCTATGGCGATGATAATGGCATCGAGAATTTCAAAAAGACATGGGCGATTGATAAACCCAACAGCAAGCTATGGGAAACACTTGGTGCAGTATTAGCATTAGGGGGGAGCTTCCAGCAGGATGGCAGTTTTAACGCGCCGTATGTGTCCTCCAACTGGCCTGATAGCGCGGGGGATGGTTTTGAAAATGTGGCAATTGTTGGTAGCAAAGTCAATGTGCGCAAAGCACCCAACC
>CAZTUZ010000232.1:0-712 GCA_964617055.1 uncultured Thiothrix sp. | reverse complement strand
TTACAAACCCTCAGTTACGAAATAGTGCCATTGGATAGCAAAGATCACGGCAATGATCAATGGGTTGCGATTAAGTTGCCAAATGGTAAGAAAGGTTATGTTTCCCGTTATTTCACGCGTAGTCCTGTCGAGTACCGCGCATTCTTTGCCAAAGTTGAGGGACGTTGGCAAATGACAACGCTGATTGCAGGCGACTAAAAGTGAAGTGAAATCGGGCTTTTTATTAATGCGTTGTGGTGGGAGGTTTTATGAAAATGAGGTTAATGTCTACGGCTGCTTTATTGACTGCAACGCTGTGCGGACAGGTTAATGTTGCGCACGCTCAGGATTGGCGTAAAGATGCTCAAGGGCGTGATGTGGAGTGCTCGTTGACGGTAGGTAGTAAAACCTACCTCAAAGGTACATGTGTTTACGATGCGGATGCAGATGGTTCTTTCCGCCTGTTTGGTGATAAGTATTTCGTCTATTTGAATGTATTCGAGAAAGGCATAGCGGGAGTGTCGTGGAATGGCAAATCCCAAGCATCCCACGCGCAAGAGTCACTCGGTGAGGATTTCAAGCGTGACGGCGCGTGCTGGGTTGGCAAACAGGCCAAAGTTTGTGCGTGGGATAAAACTACCCCAAAAGCCACCAAACCAACGCGTATCAAATTCGCCAAGGAGATCGGAAGAGCACACTTCTGAACTCCAGTCACAGCGATAGATCTCGTATG
>CAZTUZ010000231.1:0-3977 GCA_964617055.1 uncultured Thiothrix sp. | reverse complement strand
AGTGAGCAAGTTCTTCAGGTCATCCCCATATTGTAGCTTGCGCAGGCCAGGTGTGTTTGGTGAAGAAATATTCACGGTAATGTAGTGCGCATACGGATAAGCTTTTCTTAAGCCAATCAAATAATCATCCACTGCTTTTTCGACAGGTGTATCAAAATTCTTGCCAATATTGATCCCTAAAATCCCTTGATAGGTAGCATTGCAGACATTATCGATCAAATAATCGATTCCGTGATTGTTGAAACCCATGCGATTAATAATTGCTTGTGCTTCGGGTAAACGGAACAAACGTGGTTGTGGATTTCCTGGTTGTGGACGTGGTGTGACCGTACCAACTTCGATAAAACCAAAGCCAAGTGCGGCAAGTGCATCAATGTATTCACCATTTTTATCCAATCCAGCCGCTAAGCCGATAGGATTCGGGAAATCCAACCCCATAACCCGCACACTTTTACCCGATAAAGCCTGTGGTTTGCCTAGCAGACCCGTTTTACCCAGTATTTTGAGCGAATCGAGGGCGAGATGGTGTGATTTTTCGGCAGGAAGAAGAAATAAAAGATCGCGTAGCAGCTTATACACGGAAAAATCCCCGTTTCTAGATAGATTGTATCATTAAAACGGGGATTATAAGGGTTTAGCGAGCGTTTTCCAGTGCAGCAATGCGCTCTTCTAGCGGCGGGTGAGTCATAAAGATTTTTTTCAGACCTTCACCCAAACCTCCTGCGATACCAAAGGCGGCCATTTCACCTGGTAAATCGTGCACGGCATGAGAGCCTTGCAAACGTCTCAGAGCATTGATCATTTTTTGTCTGCCTGCTAATTCAGCACCAGCATGGTCAGCGCGAAATTCCCGCCAGCGGGAAAACCACATGACAATCGCCGTTGCAAGAAAGCCCAAGACCATTTGTGCCAGCATTTCTCCAATAAAAAAGCCCATACCAGGTCCTTCGTTTCTGTCGTCTGCATTTCTGCGGAAAAAACTATCCAAAGCAATCGCCAAAAAGCGGGCAAAAACTATGACAAAGGTATTCACTACACCTTGCAATAAGGTTTGGGTCACCATATCGCCATTGGCAACGTGTCCTATTTCGTGACCCAAAACGGCTTCAACTTCATCGCGTGTCATGTTTTCTAGCAAACCTTGGCTCACGGCAACCAATGCACTATTACGATTTGCACCTGTGGCAAAGGCATTCGGGGCAGATGAGTAAAAAATACCGACTTCTGGCATACCAATACCTGCGCGTTCTGCTTGACGTTGTACGGTTTCAACCAGCCAACGTTCTTGAGCGGTTTGTGGGTATTCGATAACGTGTACCCCCATACTGCTTTTTGCCATACTTTTGGACATGAGCAAGCTAACAAATGAACCACCAAAGCCCATCAATAATGCCATAATCATGAAGGTGCTCATGCTGCCAGCATTCATTTGAAAGCCAAATAGTCTACCTAAGATGTTCATAGTGAGGTACAGCACAACCATGACCGCAAGGTTGGTGAGTGCCAGTAGCATGATCCGCATCATATTCCAGTAACCTCTTGATGTAATTATTTGTATTCGGTTTCTAAACCCGCCACCATTGTAGTCGCTTGTTGTAGACCCTTGGGTAATTGTACGCCACGTTTAGCGCGTTCGCCGCGATATTCTGCTAATTCCTCCCATTTAAATGTTTTGCTCTTTTTCCCTGCCATAATACTGAGCGTTTGACCTTGGTTTAAGATTATTGCCTGTAACAATGTTTCATCAGCAATGTCCAAATTACCTTTTTTCAAGCTCATGAGTTTATTGCCTTTGCCTTTACTCAACACGGGTAAATCCTGTAAGCCTATCACCAACAAGTAACCGCTAGATGATAATAACGCTAAGGCATCGGTTTCGGGGTTATGAACGGCTAATGGGCGTGGAATAGCCATGCCTTCTGTGGCGGTAAGTGTCACTTTGCCGGACTTATTGCGGCTTTGCATATCCGTTAATGAACACAAGAAGCCGTAGCCTTCCGTCGAATACAGCAGATACTGGTCGCTGTCTTTGCCCATTAAGGTGTACAGGAATTGCGCTCCAGCGGGTGGCGACAGTTTGCCTGTCAGCGGTTCGCCTTGTCCGCGTGCCGACGGTAAGGTATTGGCGGGTAAGGAATACGTCCGCCCTGTGGTATCCAATAGCACCACTTGTTGGTTAGAACGCCCTCGCGCCATGTCCAAAAAGCCATCGCCTTGTTTGTAACTTAAGCTGGTGGGGTCGAGTTCGTGCCCTTTACCTGCGCGAATCCAGCCCATTTTCGACAAAATCACCGTGACGGGTTCGGCGGGACTTAATGCGGTTTCGTCTAAGATTTGTGCGGCTTTGCGCACCACCAATGGTGAATGGCGTTCATCGCCATACAGTTTTGCGTCTTCCTTTAATTCCTTACGAATCAGGTGGGTGAGTTTTTTATCCGAACCCAACAAGCCCAATAGCTCTTCCTGTTCTTTGCGTAAGTCGTCTTGTTCGCCGCGCAGTTTCATTTCTTCCAAACGCGCTAATTGGCGCAATTTGGTGTCGAGAATGTAATCGGTTTGCACTTCCGACAAGTCAAAGCGTTTCATTAACACTTTTTTCGGATGGTCTTCCGTGCGGATAATGTGAATGACTTCATCCAGATTCAGGTAGGCGGTTAATAAACCGTCGAGTGAATGCAGGCGTTTTTCGACTTTATCCAACCGCCATTGCAAACGCCGCGTCACGGTTTGGCGGCGATAAGTGAGCCATTCCGTCAAAATGTGGCGTAAATCTTTGACTTGTGGGCGACCGTTCAAGCCAATCATGTTCATGTTGACGCGATAACTGCGTTCTAAATCGGTACTGGCGAATAAATGCGACATGAGCATTTCCACGTCAACGCGATTCGAGCGCGGCACAATCACCAAACGCACGGGCTGTTCGTGGTCGGATTCGTCGCGTAAATCCTCCACCAATGGCAGTTTCTTCGCCTGCATTTGCGCGGCAATTTGTTCGAGAATCTTGCTACCCGAAACCTGATACGGTAACGCAGTAATCACAATGTCGCCGTCTTCGAGTTCGTAACGCGCACGCATTTTGAACGTACCATTGCCTTTTTCGTACAAACTCACAAATTCAGCGGCGGGGGTAATGATTTCCGCCTCGGTAGGGAAATCCGGCGCGGGAATGTATTCGCACAATTCCGCTACCGTTGCGTCGGGGTGATCGAGCAAGTGCAAGCAGGCATTCACCACTTCGCGCAAATTGTGAGGCGGAATATCCGTCGCCATGCCCACCGCAATGCCTGTCGCGCCATTGAGCAAGACATTCGGCAAACGCGCTGGCAATACCACGGGTTCTTCCAACGTACCGTCAAAATTGGCTTGCCAATCCACCGTGCCTTGCCCCAATTCGTGCAGCAACACTTTGGCGTAAGCGGTTAAACGCGATTCGGTGTAACGCATCGCGGCGAATGATTTCGGGTCGTCTTGCGAACCCCAGTTACCTTGCCCGTCCACCAAGGTGTAGCGGTAGGAAAACGGTTGCGCCATGAGCACCATCGCTTCGTAACACGCCGAATCGCCGTGCGGGTGGAATTTACCCAATACATCGCCCACGGTACGCGCCGATTTTTTGTGCTTGGATGCGGCGGTTAAACCCAGCTCCGACATGGCGTACACAATGCGCCGCTGCACGGGTTTCAAGCCGTCGCCCAAATGCGGCAAGGCGCGATCCAAAATAACGTACATGGAATAATCAAGGTACGCCTTTTCGGTGTACACCTGTAGTGGGAGGGTTTCGATGCCTTCGTAGTTCATGGGAGTCCTTGTTTTACTTGTCGGCGGCAATGACAGCCTCCATTGCCCTGTATTGTATACAGCCTCCGCCGAGAAAAAACCGTTATTTCAAACCTATCCAAATCTACCTGTAGCTAACTAAAAGAAAGTAGGCATGGTGTTGAATTCCTGTTTCGTTGGGGCTGGTTTCGTCTTCGACT
>CAZTUZ010000230.1:0-4003 GCA_964617055.1 uncultured Thiothrix sp. | reverse complement strand
CACTACTTTACGGCAAGAGCAGGCAAAACTTGCACAAGAACACGGGCGTTATGTGCCAGTTGCCATTAAGGTCGCACCGGATTTGAGCGAGACAGATATCCGTGATATGGCAGGTGTGTTTTCAAGCGTACAAATCGATGCCCTCATTGCTACTAATACCACTTTGGATAAATCGGCCGTGCAAGGTTTGCGCTACGCCGATGAACAAGGCGGTTTGAGTGGCATGCCGCTGACACAACACGCTACCGAAGTAATTCGTCAATTCCGTGCTGATCTTGATAGTAATATCCCCATTATTGGCGTTGGCGGTGTCATGTCGGGTGAAGCAGCTCAAGCTAAATTAGCAGCAGGTGCAAGTTTGGTGCAGGTTTATACGGGCTTTATTTATCAAGGACCAGAACTCATTAAACAGTGCATTCAAGCAACGAAGGAGTAACTCATGGGCATTACGGCTGAACACGCGAATGAAGTCATGGTAGAAGCAGATTTACTGTATTCTGCGGCTGATATTGCTTGGGGATTGGACGCGATGGCAGCCGCCATTACGAATGCTTTAGGTGACAAAAACCCATTGGTGCTGTGTGTCATGAACGGTGGCGTAATGGTAACGGGGCATTTGTTGCCGCGCTTATTATTCCCATTGGAACAAGATTACCTGCACGCAACACGTTACCGTGGCAAAACATCAGGGGAAAAAACCATCACGTGGCTACACAAACCGGACGTACCACTGAAAGGACGGCACGTTTTATTAGTCGACGATATTCTCGATGAGGGTTATACCTTACGCGAGATTGTACGGTGGTGCGAATCACAAGATGCAGCAGGCGTTTATGTCGCTGCCTTAACCGAAAAAATTCACGACCGCCGCGTGGAAGGCATACAATGCGACTTCCCCGCATTGCCATTACCGGATCGTTATGTATTCGGCTTTGGCATGGATTACAAAGAATATTGGCGTAATGCCAATGGCATTTATGCAGTAAAAGGAATGTAACATGAGCATAGAATTTGCCGTGATTGGCGGTACAGGCATGACCGAAATTGAAGGTCTGGAAGTAACTCACCGTGAAGTGGTTCACACCCCGTATGGTGAACCATCAGGCCCGATTACCCACGGTACGATTGGCGGTAAAAGTATTGCATTCCTCGCACGTCACGGTTACACCCACACCATTCCCCCGCACAAGATCAATTACCGCGCAAATATGTGGGCATTACACAGCTTAGGGGTGGAAAAAGTGGTGGCAATTGCCGCTGTGGGTGGAATTACGCCGGATATGCAGCCAACACGCTTAGTGATTCCTGATCAAATCGTTGATTACACCTATGGGCGGTCGCACACGTTCTATGAGGAAGGCTTAACCCACGTTACCCACATTGATTTTTCATGGCCTTATTGCCCTGAATTGCGTCAAGCTTTGATCCAAGCGGCGCAATGTGCCGGAATCGAAGTCGTACCGCATGGCACTTATGCCGCCACGCAAGGTCCACGACTAGAAACAGCGGCAGAAATTCGCAAGTTGGAACGCGATGGTTGTGATTTAGTCGGCATGACCGCCATGCCGGAAGCGGCATTAGCGCGGGAGTTAGGTTTGCGGTACGCTAGTTGTGCAGTAATTGCGAATTGGGCAGCGGGTAAATGCGATGAAGAAATCAGCATGGACGAAATCCGCGATAACCTAATTGTCGGCATGGAAAATGCGCGAGCTTTGCTGCGTCGTTTAGTGTGCTGATGCTGGCTTTTACGTCGGATTGACATCCTCCCCTCCCTAAAGGAAGGGGATTCCTGAGCTTCACAACACAGGTTCCTGTTTCACAGAATGTTGCTCAGGGGAAGGCTTGGTTATCGCCGTAAACATCCCACGGTGGGGAGTTTTACGATGGCGAATCAACCTAACCTCCCCCAAGACTCATACATTCTCCACAGGCTTGACATCCGGCAAGTCCTGCCGTAGGTCTGCTTTGAGACGGTTTAAGTATAATACCAGATAGTGTAACGAATAAGGAGGAGCGAGACAGAGGGTCGGCTATCGCCGACGCGCTATCCCTCCCCGCCCTAAAGGACGGGGTTTCTCGCGCAAGATGGATGAATACCATGTTGTTAATGCTGTTTGCTTTTGGGACTTCGATAATCACTGCCGTGTTAGGGCTTGGTGGTGGATTAATTCTAATCGCACTAATGCCGGGGTTATTACCTGCTGTTGCAGTGATTCCGGTTCATGCGGCGACACAATTGGTTTCTAATACTAGCCGCGCCTTGTTTGCATGGCGTGAGATTCGTTGGGAATTTGTTGTGTCGTTTCTAATGGGGTCATTATTAGGTGGTTTATTAGCGGCGAAAATAGCCGCTTGGATGAATTTAGATTATATCCCGCTGTGCATTGCCGTGTTTATTTTATGGAATGTTTGGGGTGGTGGGATTCAGTTTAAGACTAACCCTAAAGGCGAGTTCCTAACGATTGGACTGATCCAAACCGGAATGGGAATGCTGTCGGGGGCGACGGGGCCGCTAGGACAATCAACATTGATGCGCAAAGGTTTGCCACGCGATGCCATTGTTGCTACGTCGTCGGTGTTCATGTCGATTACGCACATTATTAAAGTGTTACTATTCGGCTTTATTGGATTTAGTTTTGTCGACTATTGGCAAGTCAGTCTTTTGATGATGGTAGGAGTCATTGCCGGAACGTGGTTAGGGACGCGCTTACGTCATCGTGTGCCGGATCAACGTTTTCAGTGGTGGTTAAAGTGGTTACTCACGCTATTAGCGGTGCGAATTATCATACAAACCCTGTGGTAAAGGCGCATTTCGTCTTAAAGTCAGGCGGTGTATGGCATTTTGTGCTTGAATAGGGACACCACAAATTCTAACAATAAGTTTTATGAAAGCAGTTCTGTTTGTCGCGTTGTGTTGCGCGGCGTATTACACTCAAGCTCAGGCGTATTTTTCTGAAAATAATGTGCAACTCTGGTTAGCAGAGCATAATACCAAGGCATTATCTGGCAATGTACAAGCGTGCGACGATTTCGCTGAGCGCGTACAAGTGGCATTTGAAGCAGAACATGGCATCATGTGGCAAGTTAGTGGGGGTAAAACCGAAATGTGTCGGCATTTGTTGCAATCGACACGCGTTTTATCCAGTCAGAACCCCCAAACGCAGATTGAACAGGTACAAGTAGAACTCATGGGGTTTCCGTGGTTGGGGGCAAAAGTGTCTTATATTGAGCACCTGCACACACAAGGTAAAAATGCCCCTTCCACAGAAACCATTAGCCGCAACGAAGTGGTGATTAATCGCACCGTAACTGGGTTGAAAATTTACTCATTTCTTGCTAAATCAGCCAGTTAGTGTGGCTCATTAGTTAGAAAACCACGTCCCATTTTATCAACATGGTAGTACTGTTGGAGTAATGCAGGCAAAGAGGGTGCGTGCAGCCATGCAAAACCCCGTGATGGTTCACACAGCAAGTCACATAATGCTGCTTTGTCCATAATGACATGCTGCGGAATCGCCATTTCATTGGCAAATTGCGCCAGTGTGTCACAATAAGCCGCGATGCCGTGCTCAAAGCTAGCAATGTAACCACGGTATTTACCGTGTAATATTTCAGCAAATTCATCGCCACCATAACTAATGCCAATAGGAAACCACAGCTCCGTGAACAATGACGGTAAGGTGAGATAACTTGCCAAATCAATGTAGTCTTGGTCTGGCACAATGCCAAATAAAAAACGTAAGTCAATGCAGTGTTCGGAATCCAACCATTCACCGCTTAAATAGTGATCGCGTTCAGGACTATCCCATAGTTTATCTGCACTAAAACCGTTTTGGGTGAGCAGAAAATCTGCATAAGCCTCAGAAAAACCGTATTGTTCTTGCAATGCACTAACCTGAGTCCTGCTAGGTAATACCCAACCGAATGGATTGGGGAATAATATATTCACAAGCTACATTCTTATATCAGTTGATTCAGCTTGTTATACGCCATTGTATGAAAC
>CAZTUZ010000229.1:0-4067 GCA_964617055.1 uncultured Thiothrix sp. | reverse complement strand
CGCGCTTGCCTTCTAAACGTGGGCGGTATTTAGCAATAACCGCTTCGTATTCAGCGCGATAGCGTTCGATAACACGTTCAGCACCTTCTTTGATTTTGTCGTCGAAGTAGCTGGCGATTTTGCGTAATGATTCCGCGATTTTGGTTGGGCCAAAGAAGTTGTATTCAACCCACGGAATACCGTACTTTTCTTCCATGTGGCGGCTGATGTAGTTCATGGAACGGTAGCAGTGCAGCAAGTTCAGCTTCACTTTTGGGGTCAGTTCCATTTCCGACAAAGTGCCGTCACCTGACCATTGTGCAACTACACGCAGACCCATTTCTTCCAGTAAGGTACGGGAAGACCATGCGTCACCACCGATGTTGTAGTCACCGATAATGGAAACGTCGTAAGGTGTGCCGTCGAAACTCTCGTTGTCGCGTTTGTCGAGCACCCAGTCACGGATTGCGTCATTGGCAATGTGGTGTCCTAAAGACTGCGAAACCCCACGGAAACCTTCGCAACGCACGGGTACGACAGGTTTGTTGATTTCTTTAGTGCCTTTTTTGGAAACCGCTTCGATGTCGTCACCGATCAAACCGATGGGGCATTCGGATTGAACAGAAATCCCTTTGTGCAGTGGGAATAATTGTTCGATTTCGGTAATGATTTTCGCTAATTTTTTGTCGCCACCGAATACGATGTCTTTCTCTTGGAAGTCCGAGGTGAAGTTCATCGTACCGAAGGTGTTCACACCCGTTGTACCAACGTAGTAGTTACGGCGACCAGCGCGGGAGTATTGACCACAACCGACAGGGCCGTGCGAGATGTGGATCATGTCCTTGATCGGACCCCAAACCACCCCTTTAGAGCCTGCGTAAGCACAACCACGGATGGTCATTACGCCTGGTAAAGATTTGCGGTTGGAAGTGATGCACTTTTTGGATTGTTCGACGCTTTGGTCGTTGACAGCTAAGTGTTTTTTACGGTCTTTCTTAGCTTTATCAGGGTAAACTTCCAGCACCTCGGCAATGAGGGCTTCGGTTTCTTCGCGTGTCAGGTTTGTCATGTCGTCTCTCCTGAGTCACCGCCACTAATCTGTGGACAAGGTGATGGGCAGAATTGGGGGGAAACGGTGGGAAGTTTGCCCTTCCCACCCTACATACCCGTGGTTGGGCTTAAGCTTCGTCAGTCGCTTTTTTACCAACAATGCTTTCGTCTTCGGCTTCCATGACACCGAATTCCATCAACAGGTCTTCCAACTCATCCATTGTGATCGGGGTTGGGATGACCAGACGTTTGTTGTCGATGATTTTTTTCGCCAATTGACGGTATTCGTCCGCTTGTTTCGCGCTTGGGTCGTATTCGATAACGGTCATACGACGGATTTCAGCGCGTTGTACAACGTTGTCACGCGGTACGAAGTGGATCATGAATGTGCCCATTTTTTCTGCCAGAGCCATGATCAGTTCGTCTTCACGGTCAGTATTACGGCTGTTGCAGATCAAGCCAGCTAAACGTACACCACCGGAGTTCGCGTATTTCACGATACCTTTGGCAATGTTGTTCGCTGCGTACATCGCCATCATTTCGCCAGAGCAAACGATGTAGATTTCTTGCGCTTTGTTTTCGCGGATGGGCATAGCAAAGCCACCGCACACAACGTCACCCAGTACGTCGTAGAATACGAAATCGAGATCGTCTTCATACGCGCCTTCTTCTTCCAAGAAGTTAATGGCAGTGATAACGCCGCGACCAGCACAGCCAACACCAGGTTCTGGACCGCCAGATTCAACGCATTTGATGTCGCCGTAGCCGACTTTTAATACGTCTTCGAGTTCGAGGTCTTCCACAGAACCCGCTTCAGCAGCCAAGTGCATGATGGTGTTTTGTGCTTTGGAGTGGAGGATCAAGCGCGTAGAGTCAGCTTTTGGGTCACAGCCCACGATCATGACTTTCTTGCCCAATTCAGCTAAACCTGCAACAAGGTTCTGAGTTGTGGTAGACTTGCCGATGCCGCCTTTACCGTAGATTGCACATTGACGCAGTGCCATATCTTGGTCTCCTTGTGTTTAATGGATCGAATGATTGTGACAATGACTTCGTTGCAAGCTGCGTGCCAAGGCGGTATCTTGCTTTTCAACTAATTGATAGTTAAAGAAAAGAATGGTTTCATGAAGCCTGTAATGCAAGGTGGTGCGAGTCGTGTTCCCGACAATACCGACACAATTTTTACGGGTAAAGACAGTGCCTTTCTGCCACTCAATCGCTGTAACCTGCCTGCCAAGCTGTTAGGTAGCGCGTGTTTTCAGCAACATCCTGTGCCATTGACCTTAGATGGTATTCTGCCACTGCACAAAACCCTATTTTCACACCTGCAAACCTTGTCGGATGCCACCGCACGGGCGCAACGTTTCATGGATTACATGACCGTTCACTTTCGGCTGGAGCATTTAGAAGAGGCAGGTTTGGCAATGGATGGGCGGAAAAAACGCGCCAATGCCAATTATTTGCGCACATTACGCGGTTGGGCGTTCGATTCGAGCGGACGTGAAGGGGCAGTATTAAAAGGTTGGGTGGAATCGCGTTTCGGTTTAAGTGTGCAATACCATCAGGGAAAGTTAGCGAAAGACAATGACTTAGCGCGTCAACGTTATTGGGTGGATCGTAGTGCAGGGCTGTACGCCACCAATGCTTTAGAAAGCCAACTCGATTTGGTTTACACCTATTGTCAGTACGAATTGGCATTGTCGCATTCGCTACAAACCACCGAACCACGGCGTAATGCTTACCTGAATTTGTACCGTGGCGTGAATGCTTTGGACGAATACCGCATCCTACAACGCTCCGGCAAAACCGCGCTGGTGCTGCTGAATAATGTCAGCTCCTTCACGCATTGTCGGGAACGCGCCTGCGAGTTCGGCGATTACATCATTACCGCGAACATTCCCGTGCCGAAAATTCTCGCTTACTACAACCTGCTACCGAAACTGCTGCGCGGTGAAGGCGAATACCTCGTGATCGGCGGCGTGTATGAGGTGGGGATTGGGGCGTAACCGTTAAGTATCGTGCCGTAGTGCAATACACACGGTTTCGATGTTGTTGTCCAAAGCAAGTTGAATGACTGCTGCTTTGCCTCGATCCAAGGAGTTAGCTAGAAAGGGAGAAATCCGAACAGGGTGCACCATTAACGAGTGCAATCAGTGGGCTGGTATTAATGACAATGGTCTTTTGCTCAGGCATTGGCGAGGTCTGCTGCGCCTGCAAGTTGCGCCGCCATGCCCGATGATAGGCGTTTCATTTCAAAGAGTTTAACGGCCATTGCCATGTGTGCTTCTTGCGCGAAGGCAGTGGGGGGTGGTTTGCAGTGCATCAGGAAAATGTGCAGGGTATTCGACGTGAATAGCATTCAACTGCATAAGGGTTTTCCTTAAAGTTTTCGTTCTGTGATGTGCTGATTATAGCAAGGTTCGTTGCTGTGTTGCAGGTATCGGCGACGGTGTGCATCGTACTATTCGTGTTTTTTGAAACTGTCATCTTTCTGACAATTGCCATTATTTATTTTTTAATATTTTGATTATATTGATTTTTTCATCTTGGCTTTAAAATTGCAGTAATACGGGGAATATTGCAATAGGAAAGGATGTAGCCATGTCGGACATGACATTACAAGCCCTGCTTGCGGGTGTGGAAAGCGGTAAAATCGTGCCGTATTTAGGCGCGGGTGCGTTGCAAGGTGCGGTGGATAAAACCACGGGTGCGCCGATTCCCGCTGATAGCGATAGCTTAATTTTAGCCATGAACGGCGGTAAACCGATGTCGGCGCGATTAATGTGGGAGTTTGCGCGGGCGGCAATGGACGTGGAATTAAAGCGCGGTCGTAAGGCGGTTCATACGTTTTTGGAAGACACCTACGGCAAAAAACAGTGGACACGCGCCCCGATTCACGATTGGTTAGCCAGTATTAAGCCGCAGTATGTGATTGATATTAATCGTGATGTGCAGTTGCAGGACACTTACGCCGATCAACCGCATACCTTGATTCGTGGGACGGCGCGGGTGATGGGCACGAACTATCGCTTTACCAT
>CAZTUZ010000228.1:0-4153 GCA_964617055.1 uncultured Thiothrix sp. | reverse complement strand
GTAAGTTGACTCGGATTACTCAGAGTGAATTTACAGCAACTTTTGGACTTGACTCCTTGTATCTGGTCAGCGGCATTCGCGGCATGGAGCGCGGCACACTGTCAGAGCAACGCAATCCAGACGGCACCGAGCCGTTGGCCCACATGGAGTTGGTGCGCTTGGCCTTGCCACGCCGCGTATTCACCCTCTCGCATGTCAAATATGCAGTTGATCGTCTGGTTTGGTTGTATCACAACCGCGATTTGATCGGCGGCTTGACCTTTACCGAAGAACCCAAAGTATTGCGATTCTTCTTCGGCAAACTCAAAACCCAAACCGACTGGCCGCAACAATTGCTCGCCAAGTTCAAAGCCGATTTAGGTGAGAGTTTATAATTCGCGCCACTCAGCAAAAAGGCAAACCCAACGGTTTGCCTTTTTTATTTTTGCGCTCGCATCAATTACGCCAAGAATAAAAAAATCGCCGGACGTTTGTTCAGATCAAAACCCGCATCCTTTTTCAGCGCATCGCGCCATGCCGCCACGGTACGCGTGCGAATCAGCTCGGTTGGTAGCGTCAAATCAGCTGCCACACACAGTTTCGTATTCGGGTTCAAATTTTTAAGCAACGTATCGAATAACTGCATATTGCGATACGGCGTTTCGATGAATAATTGCGTTTGCGCATGACTTTTTGACTCGGACTCCAGACGCTTAATGTCCTTCAATTTTGCCGCCGCATCAATCGGCAAATAGCCGTGAAACGCGAATTTTTGCCCGTTCAAACCACTGCCCATCAATGCCAACAGTAACGACGACGGCCCAACCAACGGCATCACCCGCACCCCCGCCGCATGCGCTGCCTCAACCAGTCGCGCACCGGGATCTGCCACCGCCGGACAACCTGCATCCGAGAGCAACCCCACATCATGCCCCGCCAATAGCGGCGCCAGCATATCCTTGATCGCCGCATCTGGCGTTTTCACATTCAATTCAGTCAGGTGCAATTCCTGCAACGGCGTCTGCGTGCCAACGGCTTTCAAAAACTGCCGCGCCACCTTCGCCGTCTCGACCACGAAATGCTGCAAACGCGCGGTCGTCTCCACCACCTGCGGCGCCAACACCGCACGCAAGGTATCCTGCGCACCGTCCGTGCCATACACGCCGAGGGTATTGGGGATAAGATACAAAGTGCCAAATTTCATATCTAAATTTCGAAAACATCGCAAAATAAACTATTAAATTTCATATTATCACTTATAGTCTACAAAATAATCTCTTTAAATTTGCTCCTATCCGAACCCCTTAACAAAAGCATGGTATGTAACAAACACCCCGACTTATTGTTACTTAAAGCTAAATTTTGTAGCGGTCGAACTGCTTTATAGGGCGGCCACCTATTCAAACTCTGATCTAAACTTGAGGAACTTCCATCAAAATTTCGCCCGTCTCATAGTTGTAGTAAGCTATTTCGCTAACACCATCCAAGAACTCAACAGATTTTATTGGTATAATCACTGATGCTTGACCATGAAATTTATTTTCTTGTTCCGCTCTTTTCTTCTCAATTGAGTGTTTACCACGATATACTAACTCCCCGAATTGAGGACTGAAAAATACTCCTTCTACCAAAAATTCATCATTATCTTTTTTGATATCTATCCCATAAGAGCCAGGTTTGATAACAATACCATAACTACTCTCAGTTGTTACAGTTGTAACAGTCTCTTTATATCTGGGCTCGAGAGTCGAGGCTTCTGCAATTTCTATTAGAGCTTGTGCAGATTCGGCATTGAGATCAAATAGATTTGTATTTTTAGAAATTGTGACTGCTAGTTTAAGAACAGATCTTAGTATATCATGTTCTACTAAACGGCTTGTGAGACGCAAACTACCATAAGTTTGATCATACACACACACAAAACGACAGCCCTGATCAATTCCCTCCCTACTTGACCTATGCTTATCACTTCCGGAACTAATATCTTGTGGCTCAAACGGAAGTGTCATCAGAAAAGCCTCATAGATTATACTAGCTATAGTATCACTTCTAACTTGGGGGCGAGATAAAGCAGGATGATCAAATATTACACCTGATGTAAATACATAACGAGTAAATTTAGGCTGATCGTAGAATAAGCCTAAATCTGATTTAAGTGGATAACTAATATCCAGTTCGTTAGCGCCCCGACGCTCTTTGAATCCTATTACGGTTTCGCCAATTTGCACAGCACACTCAATCACTCGCAAAGAGCCGTATTGTAAATACTGATAGATATTATCAGATGTCAAATTTGGTAGTATCAGCGTTGGGAGCATTTTTGGCCTACTAAAATAACGCTTTTCCGAACGGACATCTATCGTACGTTGCGCCTTTCTAATCCGAACAACTCTGTACGCCCTTGTCTGATAATAATAAACAGCCCCAGGATACGCCTCTCTCATAACCTGACCATAGGAGAGAGTACCTAGAGAAATACGATTTGGTCCTTGTTTCATTTCTACCTTAAACTGCATGTCAAGATCTCTTAATGGAAAGGTATGATACGGATCATCTCCTGATTGAGATTTCATTACCTGCAGTTCACTATTCAACTCACCTATCCGCTCACTCTCACACATCTTCTCAAAATCAATCGGTATATTTACAGGCGAGTAAAATGGGTCCGATTTGCAGTTGACCGCATCACAAATAATCTCATCTTCCCCTCCATGACGAGCAATGCACATTGCATGGATATATTGAATTCGTTGATTATGTAAATAAAGTGCGCTTTGGATTAATGGCAACGACTGTATTCGCCCAGGATCAAGAAAAGCCGACTCGGACGCAACAGTACCATTATTAATAACGATTACAATACCATCCTCTTTACGACCAATGCGCCCCACTCGTTGAAAATAGCTTGTCGCAGATCTAGGAATACCTAAGATAATACCTAAAGTTAAGTGAGGTAAATCAATACCCATTTCTAGTGCACTAGTACTCACCACACCTCTTAAATTTCCTGTTTGCAAACGAGTTTGAATAAAATGCCTATCCTCTACTTCATAACCAGATCGATAAGGATAAATCTGTAACTCCTTTAACTCTACAAGAAGATCTTCTTCCATACTCTCATCCTCTTCACCATGCAGCTTTCGATCAACAATTGTAGCTAAGTACTCAGTTTGTTTACGACTATCAACAAATGTGATTGACTGCCTTGTAGTATTTTGTGCTGAAAAGTGAATCAAATTGGATACTTCACTTAAAAAATCCTTCAACTTCGGTGGATCAACATACAATGTATGCAATTCGCGCTGAGGCGAAGTATCCAATTCAGAACCTATCACCTCAAAATCTTCCCCAACAAGTTGTTGCATATGTTCTTTTGGATCGTTCATTGTTGCAGAAGAGGAAATAAAGCGTATATTCCCACCTAACTTAGCATTTGCATGTAGTATGCGTCTAAATAGATAAGCAGAGTTACTACCAAAAACACCCGAATAGGTGTGAGCCTCATCCAATATAAGCAATGATAAATTTTGTAAAAAGTCACGAATAGGGGCGGCAGCTATATTTGAAAAAAGCCAAGCATGCAAAATATCAGGCGTAAATATAAGGACACGAGACTTTTTAAGAATTTTTAAGCGTTCATGAGTTTGAACATCACCATCTATTCTACCTACGTTGATAGGAAGACCAGAATTAAGAATTGCTCCTTTCCACCTCTCTTCTTGCTCACTAGCAAGTGCTTTTAATGGATAAATAGCTGCAATGCGTGAACTCGGATTGCGACTTAAAGTCTCAATTGCACAAGTATTAAAAACTAAGGTTTTGCCAGAGGCAGTTGAAGTAGTAATTGCAACATTTGAATTGTTTAAATACTGAGAAATTGCCTCATATTGATGAGAATAAATTTTTCCACCAAAGCTATTTAATGATTTTAATGTGGCATCGTGTAAATCTAAGTCATCAACACTCCTGTATCTCGCCTCTCTTAATAATCGTTTATGCTCCCACTTAATAACCCAATTATTTTTCTCAAAGAAATTTCGAAATAGTACAAGATCTGATTTAGTATTCATTTTTGTAAACTTTATACAATAAAAAACAAAAACTTCTTAGCCATTCACCGCACTGGTAATACCCCCTAAAAGGGCGGCATCTAAAAGTAGAATCAACACAAGTC
>CAZTUZ010000227.1:0-4185 GCA_964617055.1 uncultured Thiothrix sp. | reverse complement strand
TGATCAAGAAACGCGATATAATCACCCGTTGCTAATGCCAAAGCACTGTTTTGTGCTTGCGAGATATGTCCGCGCTCCTGACGAAAAACCACTTTAATACGCGAATCTTGTGCAGGCAATGCCTCTAAAAAACTTATCAACATAGCATCGTCTGATGCATCATCCGCAATGCATAATTCCCAATTATGATAAGCTTGATTTGTTACAGAGTTAATAGCTTCTTTTAACCAGTATAATTGGCTTTTCCAAGTGGCCATCACAATTGAAATCGTTGGTTGACGAGTTAATTGTGCCAACCGTTCTGTATATGTATTTTGATCATCTGTTTCATTATGACGAATCCACACCTGATAGACATCATCTTGGGACAATGCATAAGTATCTGCCCGATGATATTCTTTTAAAAGGCGCGATAAATAACCAGAATAGCCATGCCGTTTAAAACGAGCAAATGACTTGTTGTAGATACGTTTTGGGTCATTTCCATTATTACGATCACGCAAACTAACAAAAGTCATCATTTGGTAAAGTGCTGAAACGGTAAAGCAATTACGCACTGTCACATTGAAATAATCGAAAAGATAATATGGAGATGTCGTATTGAAACAAATTTTCTCTAGGCTATTTTCAATGTAAAAAAAAGTTTCAATATGATCCTTAGTAAGAACGCATGGTATGCTGCGTTCATCACCATTATTGCAGTAGACCAATAAATGCAGCCTAATATCATGAAGCATTGGCAACGCTGATACCACCTGACATTTAATTTTCATATTATACCACCCCTTCTTCATCGGCATGATAGGGGTTAAGTAAATATCCTGTCCGACCACATCAGTTTTCCAGTTTTTCATCTAGCAACTACGATCCGCTATTATGTGACTTTTCTACGATAATCTGTGTTATTATACTACATTATGGCAAGATAGTTTATAAAGGTTTTTTATAAATGATCGAACGGCAAACTGCTTATGTCTTCTCACTGACTTTATACCGTGATTGGCAACGGTTACGCCCATTACTCAATGGCAGGCCAAAACTTTATTTTCACAGCATATTTCTGCATCAACGGGCTATTTGTATTGGTTGGGGTAACAAAAAGAGCGGCATCCGAGCTGAACAAACTGCAAATATTAATAATAAAAATTTATTAAAGGTGGAAGATGGTTTTTTACGCTCACTAGGCTTGGGTATTAACCATTCATTATCTGTTTCAATTGTTACTGATGATATAGGTATATATTATGATGCAACAAGACCATCACGCTTGGAAAATATTCTAAACGACCATCAGTTTTCGTCAACTTGCCTGACACAAGCACAAAGTGTTTTACATATCCTACAAATGAACAGGCTTAGTAAATATAACCATGCACATGAGCCTCCTTCTACAATATTTCCGATTAAGCACTCGGTTAAACGTGTTTTAGTGGTCGATCAAACTAAAGGCGATGCTTCTGTTCGTGATGGTTTAGGTAGTGAAGAACATTTTCAATGCATGTTGCAAGCAGCGATTCAGGAAAATCCTCATTCAGAAATTTGGATTAAAACCCACCCCGATGTATTAACGGGGAAAAAACAAGGTTACTTTAATTATCAGCAGTTAAAACAATCGCATCCCGCATTATATTGGTTGACTGAGAATTGGAATATTCACTCCCTATTGGCCTTTTTTGAAAAAGTGTATGTTGTTACATCACAATTAGGCTTTGATGCTTTAATCGTTGGAAAAGCCGTTACTTGTTTTGGCATTCCCTTTTATGCAGGCTGGGGATTAACCGATGACAGACAACATTGTCAACGTCGTTTACGCAAACGTACTTTACTTGAATTGATTGCAGCAGCTTACTTAGAATATGCACTGTAT
The DNA here is from genome assembly GCA_964617055.1 of uncultured Thiothrix sp. Lineage (GTDB taxonomy): Bacteria > Pseudomonadota > Gammaproteobacteria > Thiotrichales > Thiotrichaceae > Thiothrix. Next base: position 2,318 of record CAZTUZ010000227.1, on the reverse strand, counting down.
CTAAATCCTGAAACGGGACAACAAGGCGACTTTTTTCAAGCAGCACAATTTATTATTCGGCAACGATATTATGCGCATTGCTGGCACAATCATGGGATATTCATGCAAACACAAGATGCAAATGTTATGTGGTCTGGACGTATTTTTTGTTTTGGTTTTCGCTATTGGAAACATGCACACGTTAGACCTTTTTTTGGCGATGGTGCGAAACTACTGTTTGTTAATTCCGTGACTGAAGCACAGTCATATTGCATTTCTTCTCATGATCGCATCGCCGTCTGGGGACAAAAGGCCATTCATAGCTTGGAATCACTAGCTCAGGATTTACAATTACCCATTACTCGTGTTGAAGATGGTTTTCTACGTTCTGTTGGTTTAGGTGCGGATTTTGTTCGGCCTAAATCCTTGGTATTTGATCAAAGTGGAATCTATTTTGATCCGAGTGCCCCTAGCGATCTAGAAAATATTTTAAATACCAAGGTATTCGATGAGTCGTTATTACAACGTGCACGGAATATTCGTGAAACTGTTTGCCATGCAAGACTCACCAAGTACAATATCGATTATCATCCCATTACGATTGAACTCCCCTCAAATCGAAAAATTATCTTAGTGCCAGGTCAGGTAGAAGATGATGCTTCCATTTTAAAAGGAGCAGCCACGATTAAAACCAACCTTGATCTGCTAAAAGTCGCACGGCATACTAATCCCAAAGCATTTATTATTTATAAGCCACACCCTGATGTTTTAGCGCGTAATCGTCAAGGACATGTTGAAACTGAACTACTCAAGAGTCTATGTGACCATATCGAATCACAGGCGAGCGTCATTGACTGTATTGAAAAATGTGATGAAATTCATACAATTACATCACTAACGGGTTTTGATGCATTATTAAGAAATAAAAAAGTCATTACTTATGGTTCACCCTTTTATGCAGGATGGGGATTAACCGAAGATCACGTTGAGTTACCCCGCCGCCAACGGCAATTGCAATTAGATGAATTGGTCGCAGGTGCACTGATTCTATATCCACGCTACTGGGATACAAAAGCGAATGGTTTTGTGGAGTGCGAGACTATCATTGAACGGTTAATAACAGAACGCGCCAAAAAACAACAGCAACGCTCACTGTTACCTAAATCGTGGCAACGGCAAATTCGCAAATGGTCGTCATTTTTACAAGGGTCATGGGAGGGTTGGCTTGTACGTCGCCAAGCCAAATCCTGATGCTGACAATTTACACTGATTGCTGAGGCTTTTTCGGCTTGCGTTTAACAGGTGGCAAACCTAATGCTTTACGCGCTTCGTTTTTTTGGGCGCGAGTTGGGCGTTTTTTCGGGCGGTGTTGACCTTTACGCTCATTATCCGCTTCGGCTTGCCCCGTTTTCTCGCTGGTTTTAGGTGGTGCTGGGTCACGTTTGGGTTTGGGCAAATCTGGTAATGCTTCGCGGGGTAACGTTTGTTTAATCAGCTTTTCAATGGCTTTTAAAAATCCCGCCTCGTCGGGTTCGACCAATGAAATCGCTTCACCCGTAGCACCCGCACGCCCAGTTCGCCCAATACGGTGCACATAATCTTCTGGCACATTGGGCAATTCAAAATTCACGACATGCGGTAATTGTTCAATATCCAAACCACGCGCCGCAATATCCGTGGCAACTAAAACCCGCACATTATTTTGTTTAAAATCCGCGAGAGCTTTGGTACGCGCACCTTGGCTTTTGTTACCATGAATTGCGGCGGAGGAAATGCCATCTTTTGCCAGTTTTTCTGCTAAACGATTAGCACCGTGTTTGGTTCGCGCAAATACCAAAACCTGTTCCCAGTGATTAGTACTGATTAAATGACTGAGCAAAGCGGTTTTTTGTACCTTGTCGACCAAATAAACACTTTGTTTAATGGTTTCAGCGGTGGTATTACGCGGTGTCACAGAAACTTGTTCAGGGTTACGCAATAAACCTTTCGCTAAAGCGACAATATCATCAGAAAACGTGGCGGAAAATAATAAATTTTGGCGACGTTTTGGCAATAACTCCAGAATTTTGCGAATATCACGGATAAAACCCATGTCTAACATGCGGTCCGCTTCATCCAGCACCAATATTTCAACTTGTGCAAACTTCACGGCGTTTTGGTTATATAAATCCAATAACCGCCCTGGGGTTGCAACCAACACATCCACGCCTCGACGCATTGCCATCATTTGTGGATTAATGCTTACGCCACCAAACACAACGGTGGATTTTAAGGGTAAATGTTTGCCGTAATCCCGCACACTTTCACCCACTTGGGCAGCTAATTCACGGGTTGGCGTT
>CAZTUZ010000226.1:0-4300 GCA_964617055.1 uncultured Thiothrix sp. | reverse complement strand
TACTCAGGGCGGTCAAACCTAGGACGTAACCTCACAATCAACCGAAAAAGAATCCTGTTATGCGCGTACTCATAGTAGAAGACGAAAAAATCATTCGCGACCAAATAGTTGAAGATTTAAAGAAAAACGGTTTTACCGTGGATATCGCTGCCGATGGAGCACAGGGGCTTTATGTAGCGTTAGAATATCCTATTGATATTGCAGTCATTGATTTAGGTTTACCCAATACACCTGGTGCGCCTGTCAATAACAGTATGGGTTTGGACATTATTCGCACTGTTCGGGCAAAAGGCTTGAGTTATCCGATTATCATTCTAACAGCGCGTGATCGTTGGCAAAGCAAAGTCGAAGGGTTGGAAGCTGGGGCTGATGATTATGTAACCAAACCATTTCATACCGAGGAACTCATTGCACGGTTGCGCGTGCAATTAAGACGCACCGGACGCTGGACACAGGCTGAACTCAGTTGCGGACCTATTCGCTTGAATACCTCCGAACAACGCGTGTATGTCCAAAATGATGAGGTTATTTTAACTGCTTACGAATATCGTGTATTAGAACATTTAATGCTTCACGCAGGGGAAGTCGTTTCCAAAACACGTCTGACCGATAGTTTGTATGAAGAAGATGCCGACCGTGACAGTAATGTTATCGAGGTATTTATTCGTCGACTGCGCATTAAACTTGACCCAAACGACACGCTCAAACCGATCGAAACGTTACGCGGGCGGGGGTATCGCTTCACATTGCCGCGTAATGCTTAATGCTGAGCATAACGGCATGATTGGCTTGCAGGTATTGCAGTTAGTGTTGTGACTGCAACGTTGGCTTCATCTTAGAGAATTACTACCATGACTAGATCGTTGCGCAGTCGGCAGCTCATTAGCGGCTTTGGTGTTATTATGGTGGGAATCGTCATGCTAGGCAGTATGCTGCACTGGTTTTCCTACCGTTATAAAATCGAACAGGAACAAGCAAAACTCACGGAAATTTCCTACAACATTCTGGGTTTTTTGAATTTCAAAAATGGTAACTTTGAAGTGTTGCCAGAACCCGAGATGCAAAAACAGGCCAGAGCGTGGATCACTGATTACAAACTCGATGATGTTGAACTGAACCACTTTGCGTACATTATTAACCGCTCCACCAATGATATTGTGTGGAGTGCTTCGTCATTGAGCCGACCCACGCAAATGGTTGACCCTGGGTATTACCTGCTGTTTGACTTGCCACGCGACAAAGGTACTGATTACAAACCGTTCTTTTCGCAGAAAAAGCCGCTCGCCCCCAGAGCCGACAGCGACATTGGGAGGTCATATAAAACAGACCCCACCCTAAATCAGCGTTATGACCAAGAATATTTACTGGCAACGCAAAATTTTTTCCAAGCTCCTTATGGGGAATTTCAATTCGTGGTTGGTATTTCTGTCGCCAATATTGAAAAAGAAATGCAGGACATGCGCCAAAAATTCGCGATCCTGTTGTTTTTATCGGCGGTGTTAGTATTAATCGCACAACTTGCTTTGAGTTTCTGGGTTGTCTCGCCGATTAAAGACTTTGAAAATGAAGTGAAGTCCATCGAAGCGGGGGCAAAGGATTCGATCACGAATATTTATCCCGAAGAGCTCGTGCCCGTACAAAACGCGCTGAATGGCTTATTACGCTACGAAAAAGGGCAAAAACAACGCTACAAAGACACGTTGGATGATCTTGCACACAGTCTAAAAACTCCATTGACCGCCATGCAGAATCAGCTAGATCAACTGCATCGACAGCCAACGTTGGATTCAACAAGCCTAGTTGGTATGCGCGAGTTAAGTACACAAATTTCACGGATGCACGAAATCATTGCTCATCAATTGCGCCGCGCAATGGTGACAAATCAAGGCGCGATGATTCTCGCGCAGCCCGTGCGTCCGGTTTTATTCCGGTTGCGTGACACTTTACAAAAGGTCTATCGTGACAAGCCATTCGAGTTCCGGATTAATGTCGACGAGTACGCCAAATGCCGCATGGATTCCGAAGACATGATGGAACTATTTGGCAATCTATTGAACAATGCCTGCCGTTTCTGCAAGGATATTGTGGAAGTTTCCGCGCATCACGAAGGCAATATGTTGATCGTGGATATTGATGACGACGGTTTGGGCTTCCCAACGGAAAACCCGACCAAGCTGTTACAACGTGGTATCCGTGAGGACAGTAAAAGCGAAGGTCAGGGCATTGGTTTGGCGGTTAGTACTGAAATCGTTTCAGCTATTGGTGGCAAAATCGAACTGCTGGTTTCGCCATACGTTGGGGCGCGAGTTCGCTTACATTTACCTGTTTAAAACAAATTGTTAGGGGCTGATTACACGGATACTGACTTTATCCGCAGCCCCTAAATAATCCACCACGGTAATCACATAATCCCCAGCACGGGTAAACGCATAACGTAACCCCTGTGCCGTTTGGTCTTTCCCTACACTCTCACCATTAATTAACCAAGTATAAGGGGTTTGCCCACCATCAGCGCGTAATTCGATACTAACGCCCTTGCCTGTTTGTGGCTGATTAATGTCAAACTTGGGCAGAAACAGTTGGGTACTATTATCCAACTGGCGAATACGCAACCCATTTGCGCCTTGTAAACGCTGATCTGTCGGGCAAGAATCGTCAAAATCCGGCAAACGCATTTTGTCCAATATTGCCGCACTCAACCACGGATTCAACTCCACAGGCCAACGGGCGGATTGCTTCGCTTCGCGTTCAGCACTGCTGCATTCGGCTGTGACACGCAACCCCGTCGCGGGATTCACCCAATACGTTTCCAGACCTGCTGACCATGATGGTTGTTGTAAATGTGGCAAGGTCAATGGTGCAGTGTTATCCAACAACCACGCAGACTGACGCACATGGCAATGTTCAGGAGGCGTGGTTTCGGCTAATCCCCCCAATGGCCAACAAATATCATGTTGCGTTACATTGGCGGGTTTGCGTCTGGCTAAACCTTGATGTTCCTCGCGTTTTTTAGGTAAGGCACGAAACATATCGAACAAAATCGGCGCAGCAGCGTACATGCCATAACGCCCCGGCAATGGCGTGCCATCGGGTCGTCCTGTCCATACGCCAATGGTATAACGGTCATTCACCCCCACTGACCAAGCATCCCGAAAACCGTAACTAGTTCCCGTTTTCCATGCAATCTTTTGCGGATTACCAAAACCATTGGGTGGTGGAATATCACGCAAAATCGTTTGCACAATCCACGCAGCACCCGCCGATAACATACGCCGCTCCACCACCGGATCGGTCGCCACAAAACGCGGGGCAATACTCACACCATCGCGAGCAAACGCCGTAAAGCCACGCACCAATTCTTCCAAACGTGTACCTGCGCCGCCGAGAATTACACTAAGATTAGGTGCAGTCCGATCGGGAAACACCATTGCAATACCGCCATTTTGCAAACGTGCAACAAAACGCGCCGGAGTCAAACGCTGGAGCAAATCCACCGCAGGGACGTTTAACGATTGCTGCAACGCGCTTGTCACACTCACCGCCCCAGTAAACTGTCGGTAAAAATTTTGCGGCGCGTAACCATCTAACTGCATTGGCACATCGCTCAATAAACTACCCGAATGAATTAATCCATCATCCAATGCCATGCCATACAGAAACGGTTTCAAGGTTGACCCCGGCGAGCGCAAACCCTGCACCATATCCACATGGCCAAAATGTGTATCGTCTTGGAAATCCACCGAACCTACATACGCCCGCACAAAACCTGTCTGATTTTCAACCACCATTAAAGCAATGGAAGTCTTTTCTGGCAAACCACCTTTGCGATTGCGTACCACTTTTTCCGCCGCCAACTGAAGGTTGACATCCAAAACCGTGGTCAATCGTGCTTGCTGTTCAGCTTCCGCCCGCGCTTTCATACGTTGTGCGAATAACGGCGCCAACATCGGCTGACGGAATGCGGCTTTTGCAACAGGTTCGATCAGCGCATCGTTTACTTCCATTGGTGTCCATATCCCACGCTTTGCCATGCGCTGCAACACCTTATCCCGATAACGCTGAGCAATATCGGGGTGACGGTCAGGACGCAGACGTGATGGAGCTTGTGGTAAAACGGCTAATAACGCGGCTTCAGCGTGGGTTAAATTCGCTGCCGATTTGTGTAACCACGCGAAACTCGCCGTTTGTACACCTTCGATAGGGCCGCCGAATGGCGCAAGATTCAGGTAAAAAGTGAGGATTTCATCCTTGCTGTAATGCCATTCCAGTTGCAAGGCACGGAACATTTGCCACAATTTAC
>CAZTUZ010000225.1:0-4315 GCA_964617055.1 uncultured Thiothrix sp. | reverse complement strand
GATAAAGTCAGTTGGTGCTGCCGTTCCCCATGTGTAATCGATAGTCGGCGCGGTTTTTACCACTTGACGCGCAAAACCATCCAAGGTTTTGTTATCGAAGAACGACATACAGAACGCATTCTCTGGTGTCGAGCCACAACCATCGACTAACGACCAATTGAGCTTAAGTTTAGCCGCGCCATAACTTTCATGGTATTCGACCTTAATGACGTGCTTACCCGCCGTAATGTAAGGCGTGACTTGGAATTTATACGGCCAACGCCAATCTGATCCCCACTGATCAACGACTAAAACATCATCCACCCACACGCGCACGCCATCATCCATTTCGCCATTGAAACGATAATAACCTGCTGTAAAATCGAAATCCCCCACGAAACGCGCCGAGAACAAATCACTAGGCACATTGTGCAATGGGCGAACTGTTGACCAATCAAAGTTCAACGCATCGTAACGTTGCGTGCGTAATGGCTCGCCCTCTAACGCTTCACCTTTGAAAAATGCACCACAAAACGCATTGTTTGGAACATCGCTACAATCGCGTTTTTCCTCCCACGATAATTTGGCGCGGGCATTACCACCGATTTCGCGCATTTCCATCTTAATACGGTGTTTGCCAGCGGCCAAACTAACATCAGCGTACAATTCGTTGTAATTGTAAGCACTCCATGTGTCGATTAAGAGCTTACCATCCACCCACAGCCGCATTCCGTCATCGGCCTGCGCAAGGAAACGGTAATTTCCTGCCAGTTCAAAATCCCCCTGCCAGCGTACCGAAAAGTTATCTTTACTCAAACCTGCAACGGGTACGGTATCGCCCCATTCGTAATTAATTGCCGTCTCATTTTGGATTTTCACTGGATCATCAGTCAGGTTGTTATTGTTGTAATACTCAACACAATAACCATCCGTGGGAATAGTGGCGCAACCGCTATTCTTCGCCCATGTTACCTTCGCACTAGCAGTAGAACCGTATTCATAATATTCCACTCGCACGCGATGTTTGCCCGCACTAACTTTTGTGGATTGTTTTAACGTAACAAACTGGTTTTTCCACGAATCAATCAATAATTCATCATCCAACCACACGCGCACCCCATCATCTGTGGTGCTAGTAAAGGTGTATTGCCCAGCCTCAAAGTTGAAATCCCCCACCCAACGCACAGCAAAGTTATCCACTAGGTAATTCGGTAACGCACCACCCATACCCCAATCAAAGTTAATCGCATCATCAAGACGCGTATCCACGGCAGATTTGGTTAAATCATTACCGTCAAAGAAAGAGGCACAGAATTTACCTAACGGCACATTGCTACAATCGGGGGCTTTTTCCCAGAACACTTTGGCATTCGCGGCACTACCGTACTCGAAATACTCCACCTTAATTTCGTGCAACCCCGCACTCATTTGCTTGAGTTTGCGATATTTACCGTAGTACGGGCTGGCTCGCGTCCAACCATCTAAGAATAATTCGCCATCCACCCAAATCCGTACACTGTCATCGACATCGGTAACAAAGCGGTATAAACCTTCATCAAATGCGACTTTGCCGAACCAACGCACTGAGAAATTATCCGCCCCGACAAAAGCATCCGCAGGTGCTGCCGCTCCCCACGCATAATCAATGGCGGGCGCAGTTTTTACGACCTGACGTGGCAAACCATCCAAGGTTTTGTTGTCGAAATACATCATGCAAAACGCATTATCTGGTGTTGTCCCACAACCCTCCACCAATGCCCAATTCACTTGAATCGCAGCATTACCATAACTTTCGTGGTATTCGACTTTAACTTGGTGTTTTCCAGCTTTAATGTATGGCACGACTTGGAATTTGTTTGGCCAACGTCCGTCGGATTTCCATTGGTCAACGACCAAAGTATCATCCACCCACACGCGCACACCATCATCCATTTTGCCATTAAAGCGGTAATAACCATCCTGTGGGAAATCGAAATTGCCCACCCAACGCGCCGAGAATGCATCGGTTTTCACACCATGCATGGGGCGATTGGCAGCCCAATCAAAATTAATCGCACTGACCTGCTGGCTACGTTTGACATCACCCTCTAACGCTTCACCATCATAGAACGAGCCGCAGAATGCATTATCAGGAACACCCGTACAATCGCTACGCTGCTCCCAGAATAGTTTAGCGGTGGCATAACCACTAAACTCGCGCATTTCCACCCGCAAACGATGTTTGCCTGCTGCCAATGTTTGATCGCTGTAATATTCGCCGAGATTGCTGCTATTCCATGCATCAATAATGACTTTACCATCCAACCACACACGAATGCGGTCATCCGCTTGAGCAACAAAACGGTAATTACCCGCAAAATCGAAATCCCCCTGCCAACGTGCTGAGAAATTATCGGCGTTGACTGCTGATGTCGGGCTTAAATCTTTCCAAACGTAATTAATTGCCGTCTCGTTTTGGATTTTGGCGGGCGCACCTGCTAAATCCACATTATTGAAATATTCCGCGCAATACTGCCCACTAGGAATCACATCACAAGTTGCGGCACTCTTTTCCCACGACAGCTTAGCAGTCGCCGTGGCGGTCGCATCGTAATATTCCATTTTGATGCGATGCGTGCCTGCTGTCAGTGGAATACCCTTACGATACGTCACGGATTGTGGTTTCCATGAATCCATGACTAATTCATCATCGACCCATAAACGCACACCATCATCTGTCGCCGTCGTAAAGGTGTAAGCCCCTGCGGCGAAATCGAAATCCCCGACCCAACGCACCGAGAAATTATCCACAGGCAAACCATCTAGCGGCTTATTAGAACCCCAGCTAAAATTAATGGTTGGCGTTACAACCACTGCTGTTGGCGCATCGCTTAAGGTAGCATTAGCGTAATATTCACCACAAAACTGCCCTATTGGTACACTTGAACAGTCCGCCACTATAACCGCCTCAGGCTCTGACTGACTGGCTTGTAGGCTGAGTTTCACACTCGCAGCCCCCGCCAAATCGGTGTATTCCATACGAACGTGATGCGTACCCGACAAAGACAATGGATACTGCAAGGTGCGAGTCGGTGTGGACTCTGTCGCGCTCCCATCCATTACCAGCACACCATCGACCCAAACTTTTACTGCGTCGTCTGCCGTCACGTTCAGTTGCTGTTTGCCTTCGGGGAAATTCAGTGTGGCATTGTATTGCGCGGTGAAATGATCTCGCCCTACTCCCGCATCTGCGCCACCTGATTTCCAATCACGCGCAAATAAAACCGTGGGTTCGGTTTGCACAGCCACTGTTGGTGCAGCTTGCTCCACAATCAACGCAGCTTGGTCTGTAGCATGATCCCCCGCAAAATACGCGCTACATTCACGCCCGACAGCCAATACACTAGGGCAACCCGCTGCTGTTTTCTCATTATCGGCAACTGCCGTTACCCAAACCCCTTGTTGAGACGCTGGCTTAGCATCACCAAGCTCATTGACTACCTTGGTATTGGGCAATGTTACTTGCCCCCCCCACTTGAAACACAGCAGGTTGAGTTTGCGTAATGGTACTAGCAAGCGGCGCATCCGCTGCTAATTGCGGCGTAAATCGCCACACTTTACCTTGAGCACCTGTAGCGGATGACAACACAAACGGCTGTTGCCAATCCACCAAACTATCAATATGTGAAACGGCTTTGTCAGCCCCTAAGTAATGATCCAGCTCCGCTAATGTGTCATCTAGTTGTCGTTCTTCGGCAGCACTCGCTTGCTGATTCTGATAAATAAACTGCCGTGCGCCTGCCAGACCCGCATGTAACACCATTTCTTGGTACAAATCGCTATGAGCTAGTAACGCCTGCGCATTGCTATCGGTATCGGTTTGAGTTTTCGCGGCTAAGGTGGGCACGACAGGCGTGCTAGTTGACAGCACAGTACTACGCAAACGATTAGTTTCGTAGCGGAACGCATTGAAAGCGTTCGGAACATAAGCTTTACCCGCAATTGTTAGACCATCGGGTGGCAATGCGCCTGTTAAGCTACGCCCCTGCGCATTCCCAACGGTCGCCCCAGTGGTATTGGCAAAGTCACTTTGAGGTATTTTAAAATCAGCCGCTTGGCGGTAGTAATCACGCGCCGTTACTTGTGCTTGCGGGAAAATTACCGCTACAGGCTGGTGAAATGCCTGTTTTAAATACATCGCCATGCGTTGCTTCATCACCGCATTCCAACGCGCTTGGCGTTGTTGTGCCTGTGCATCACCTGCATACATGGAGGCTAAATCAGTAAAGCCCAACTGTGTTTTCAATGTTGCAAAACGCGGGTCAGCTTCAATCGCCGCTAAATAATCAGCAACAGA
>CAZTUZ010000224.1:0-4321 GCA_964617055.1 uncultured Thiothrix sp. | reverse complement strand
AGCAAACTAACCCAGCGGAATAGTCGAGCACTAGCACGAAAAGCCGCCATACCATCATAAAAAAGCCGTCACAGTGGACGGCTTCTTATTCAGCATGATGCGCTAGGCTTACGCCATTGCAAGCATGAGTTTATTGAGGCGGTTGACGAAGCCCGCTGGGTCTTCGAGTTGTCCGCCTTCCGCCAAGATAGCTTGGTCTAACAACACGCTTGACCATTCGGCGAAACGCTCGTCGTCGGTTTCCGCTTCCATGCGTTGGAGCAATGGATGCGTCGGATTAATTTCCAGCGACGGTTTGGTGTTTGGCATTTCATGACCCGCTTGTTTGAGCAATTGCTGCATGTACAACGCCATGTCGTGATCTTTCAACACAATGCACGATGGTGAAGAGGTCAAACGATGCGAAACGCGCACGTCATCGACTTTATCCGCCAGCACCTTCTTGATGTGCTCAACCATATTACGCGCTTCGGCTTCGACTTTTTCCTGCGCTTGCTTGTCTTCTTCGCTGTCGAGTTTGGATAAATCCAGCTCACCTTTGGCAACCGATTGCAATTGTTTGCCTTCAAATTCCATCAGGTGTTGGACTAACCATTCGTCAACACGATCTGACAACAACAGGACTTCAATGCCTTTTTTACGGAACACTTCCAAATGCGGGCTGTTTTTCGCAGCAGTATGGGTATCCGCCGTGATGTAGTAGATTTTGTCCTGTTCTTCTTTCATGCGGCTCATGTAATCCGCCAACGACACGGTTTGTTCCGCGCTGTCATTGTTGGTGGAAGCAAAGCGCAGTAATTTGGCAATTTGTTCACGGTTGGAGAAATCTTCGCCCGGACCTTCTTTCAGAACTTTGCCAAATTCTTTCCAGAATTTCGCGTATTTTTCTGGCTCTTCCGCTGCCATGTATTCCAACACGCCCAAGATTTTTTTCACCGAGCCGTTTTTCATGCCATCGATGACTTTATTACCTTGCAGGATTTCGCGTGACACGTTCAGCGGTAAGTCATTGGAATCAATCACCCCACGCACAAAACGCAGGTAACGCGGCATTAATTTATCTGCTTCATCCATGATGAATACGCGTTGCACGTACAGTTTCACACCGTGTTTTTGGTCACGGTCAAACAGGTCAAACGGAGCTTTGGAAGGCAGATACAGTAAAGACGTGTATTCCAGCTTGCCTTCGACGCGGTTGTGTGACCACGCTAAAGCGTCTTCCCAATCGTGAGAAACGTGCTTATAGAACTCTTGGTATTCTTCGTCAGTAATCTCGGATTTGGAACGAGTCCACAGCGCATTAGCTTTGTTGACGGTTTCCCACTCATCGCTAGCTTTATCGTCTTCGCCCGTTTTACGCATGTTCACGGGTAATGGGATATGGTCAGAATATTGGCGAATAATGCTTTGTAAACGCCAACGATCCGCCAGTGATTTTTCGTCTTCTTTCAGGTGCAATACGATTTCTGTACCACGAGTCGTGTTGCTGACCTGCTCTAAGCTGTAACCCGATTGCGCGTCCGATTCCCAACGCACGCCTTCGGATACAGGCGCACCCGCACGACGCGTCGTCAACGTGACTTTATCGGCAACGATGAAAGAAGAGTAGAAACCAACCCCAAACTGACCAATCATGTGCGAATCTTTTTTCTCATCGCCCGTCAGTTTGCTTAAAAATTCTTTCGTACCAGATTTGGCAATCGTCCCAATGTTGGTCACGACTTCATCGCGGCTCATACCAATGCCGTTATCACGCACGGTAATCGTACCTGCTTCGCTGTCAAATTCGACTTCAACGCGCAGCTCACTGTCATTTTCGTATAGGTTATCGTTACCAATCGCCTCAAAACGCAATTTGTCACACGCATCCGAACCGTTAGAAATCAGCTCACGCAGGAAAATTTCTTTATTGGAATACAGCGAGTGAATCATCAGGTGCAGTAATTGATTCACTTCGGTTTGAAATTGCATGTTCTCTTTTTGTGCCGTCATGGGGTGTTAGTCCTCATTAGTCCTTGTTCATTCGATGGGAGCAAGATGGGGGAACAAAAAACAATTTCAAGGGGCAAACCACCAGCAGCGTTATAACAATACCGTGAAATTCATTACAGGGCGCAGGTTCTGGGGTAAGATTGCGCCTTTACTGATTTTTTTCGGCATGGAATAAGAAGATGTTAGACCCGAAACGCTTAAGAACGGAATTGGATGAAGTGGCGGCACAATTGGCTCGTCGTGGTTTTCAGTTAGATGTAACAAAAATCCGCGAATTGGAAGAACGTCGCAAAACCTTACAAGTGGATACGCAAAACTTACAAAATGCACGGAACTCGCGCTCCAAAGCGATTGGGCAAGCCAAAGCACGCGGCGAAGACATTCAACCATTATTAGCCGAAGTTGCCGATTTAGGCGAACGCTTGAAAGCGGATGAAATCGAATTAGCGCAGTTGCAAAGTGAGCTTGAAGCCGTTGCAATGGGCATTCCTAATCTATTGGATGCTTCCGTACCCGATGGCGCGGATGAAAACGCTAATGTCGAAATTCGGCGTTGGGGTGAGCCAACCGCATTCGATTTCTCCCCAAAAGATCACGTCGATCTGGGTTTACCCAACGGCTGGATGGATTTTGACGCAGGTGCAAAACTGACGGGTTCGCGCTTTGTGGTACTGCGTGGCGCAATGGCACGTCTACACCGCGCTTTGATTCAATTCATGCTCGACACGCACACGCAAGAACACGGTTACAACGAAATTTACACGCCGTACATGGTGAATGCGGACAGCTTGCGCGGCACTGGGCAATTACCCAAATTTGAAGCCGATTTATTCAAATTGAATAATGAACAAGGCTATTACCTGATTCCCACGGCGGAAGTACCCGTCACCAATTTAGCGCGTGATACCATTGTTGAAGCGGCTGAACTGCCCGTGAAATACGCCTGCCATACGCCGTGCTTCCGTTCCGAAGCAGGTTCTTACGGCAAAGACACACGCGGTTTAATTCGCCAGCACCAATTTGAAAAAGTCGAAATGGTGCAATTGGTACGCCCTGAAGATTCGTGGGCAGCATTGGAAAGCCTCACGGGTAATGCGGAAGCGATTTTGCAAAAACTCGGCTTGCCATACCGCGTGATTGTGTTGTGTGCAGGCGATACGGGCTTCTCCTCAGCAAAAACCTACGACATTGAAGTGTGGTTGCCGGGGCAACAAAAATACCGCGAGATTTCGTCTTGCTCGAATTTCCAAGACTTCCAAGCGCGGCGCATGATGGCACGTTACCGCAACCCCGAAACGGGCAAACCGGAATTACTGCACACCTTGAACGGTTCTGGTTTAGCGGTAGGACGTACTTTAGTCGCCGTATTGGAAAACTACCAAGAAGCCGACGGGCGTATTCGCATTCCTGAAGCCTTACGCGGTTACATGGGTAATGCGGAATATTTAGCGTAATTTTTTGCTGAAACATTGCAGATCAGGATGGCATATTAGAATTTCTTAAAATACTGTTCCAACTTGATGCAACGCAATGCAAAGCCCCTAGACTAGGGTATGATGCGAATTTCTCGGTGGGTTTGCTGCAATACGCGATGTTTTGCGGAAAATCCACCGAAGTTTGCAATTTTTGAGCGATTGGGACACCTCGAAACATGAGTAATGCACAAGTTGTCGAACAGAAATCTTCGGTACAACCGCGTTCAGTCGAAGGGCGTTTTCGCACGATCAAAACCGTGATTTTGGTCGTTGCGTATGCTGCCTTCTTTTTACTGCCGTGGATACGTTGGGAACGCGCCATAGGGCCAGATCAAGCCATTTTGTATGACATACCCGGGCGACGTTATTATATCTTCGACCTTGTGGTTCATGCACAGGACATCTTCTGGCTGACCGCTTTGTTGTTCCTTGCAGCCGTTTTACTGTTTTTTGTTACCTCCCTTTTTGGGCGGGTCTTCTGCGGTTATTTCTGCTTCCAAACTTTATGGATGGATGCCTTCCGTTGGATTGAACGCAAAATCCAAGGGGATCGTGTCGCACGGTTACGTCTTGAAAAACAAGCGTGGGACAAAGAAAAAATTCGTAAGATGGGTTTAACTCACGCCGCATGGTTGTTTTTATCGTTTTGGACGGGGCTGACATTCTCGTTGTACTGGGGGGATGCCTTCGACCTAACAGGGCGTTTCTTCACAGGTGATGCTCCGGCAGCAATGTACGGCGCAACTTTTATTCTCATGGCGACGACTTACGCAGCAGCAGGTTGGGTAAAAGAATCCATCTGTATGCACATTTGCCCTTATTCTCGCTTCCAAAGCGTCATGTTTGACCAAGAT
>CAZTUZ010000223.1:0-4325 GCA_964617055.1 uncultured Thiothrix sp. | reverse complement strand
TAAGGATTTTCACCAGTCTTAAACTCAATGCGGACTTGCGTACCGCAAAGTTTGAGGGTTTGACGAAAATAGTTGACTAAGTAGCGTTCATAGCTTTCGGGGACATATTCAGTGCGGTTGCCATGAATAATCACGCGGAAAGGATTGCTGCCACCTTGGTGAGCATAACGCAGTTTAATACGATGACCTTTAGTTAATGGTGGTTGGTGCTGTTGCACCGCCATTTCTAAAATGCGTGTAAGGCGCGAAGTGGGGACTTTTAACATCGCAGAAGCATAAGCACGTTTAACCGCTGCGTACAATAAGCCGACATTAGAACCGTGCAAGGCAGAAATGAAAAACTTTTCAGCAAATTCTAAAAAGGGTAATTTCACTTCAAGCTGTTGTTTAATCCATTCGCGCTGATCTGATTCCAAACCATCCCATTTATTGACCGCGAGAATTAATGATTTCCCAGCTTCTAAAACCAGTCCTAATAAATGTGCGTCTTGATCGGCAATAACATCGTGTGCGTCCACCAGCATAATTACAACGTGTGCACGTTGAATGGCATCGAGGGTTTTAATGATGCTGAATTTTTCGATGGTTTCATCCACACGACTGCGGCGACGCACACCAGCGGTATCAATTAAGGTGTATTTTTGACCATCACGTTCAAATGGAATGAAAATACTGTCACGAGTTGTGCCCGGTTGGTCGAAGGCAATGACGCGTTCTTCGCCCAAAATCCGGTTAATCAGTGTGGATTTACCTACATTCGGACGACCAACAAAGGCGATACGAATGCTGTCATCATCGTCTTCAGCTTCTTCGTCTTGGTATTCTGTGCCTAAGTGGTCGAGGATATTGTCCATCATGGAACTAACGCCCCGTCCGTGAGCCGCCGCGATCATGAAGACTTCGGTGAAACCTAGCGCGTAAAATTCAGCGGCTGCTTGGTCGGGGTCGACGCGATCCGTTTTATTCACCAACAGGAAAATTGGTTTGCCTGTTTGGCGGAGGTCGGTTGCAATCATTTCGTCGGCAGCCGTCAACCCTTGCTTACCGTCAACCAGAAAAAGCAGGGCATCGGCTTCACGGATAGCAGCATGTGTCTGTTTTGCCATGTATTCATCAATGCCCGCTTCTTCGCCGCTTAAGCCGCCAGTATCGATCAACATATAACTGCGACCATGTAACTCGCCTGTGCCGTATTTACGATCACGAGTTAAACCGGGAAAATCCGCAACCAAAGCGTCGCGTGAGCGGGTGAGACGATTAAAAAGTGTAGATTTGCCCACATTTGGGCGACCAATTAAGGCTAGGACGGGTTTCATTGTTTATACACTGTCGAAATACAAGCGCGGTAGAATACCATGAGAACTAAGTGATAAACAGGCTGTCATACAGGCCAGTTTATGTACAATACTAACCAATTCAAAATTGCTATCTAGACGAGAGGAAAATTGATAATGCATCTTAACCATAAAGTTCGTAAAGCTGTCATCCCTGTTGCGGGGTTAGGTACGCGTATGTTGCCAGCGACCAAGGCTATCCCTAAAGAAATGTTACCAATTGTTGATAAACCGTTGATCCAGTATGTGGTAAACGAGTGTGTAGCAGCAGGGATTCGCGAGATTGTCTTAGTTACGCATTCGAGCAAAAACTCCATCGAAAACCACTTTGACACCAGTTTTGAATTGGAAACAATGTTGGAAAAACGGGTAAAGCGTCAATTGTTGGATGAGGTGCGTTCTATTTGCCCATCTGATGTGACCATCATGCACGTTCGCCAAGGACAAGCGAAGGGTTTAGGACACGCGATTTTGTGTGCGCATCCGGTGGTGGGTAATGAACCGTTTGCGGTGTTGTTGCCTGACGTGATTTTGGATGAGTTTGAAAGTGATCTGAAAAAAGACAACTTAGCCGAAATGCTGCGTTTGTATGATGAGACGGGTTACAGCCAAATCATGGTTGAGCCTGTGCCAATGGAAAAAGTCTCGTCTTATGGTGTGGTGGACATTAATGATCACATCCTAGAAGCAGGCATGTCTGTGCCGATGACAGCGATTGTGGAAAAACCAGCGGTGAATGATGCGCCTTCCAATATGGCGGTGGTGGGTCGTTATGTTTTATCACCGCACATTTGGAGTTGGTTGAAACGCACGCCATTAGGTGCAGGTGATGAAATCCAATTAACAGACGCAATCGGTTTGTTAATGCGTGAATACCAAGTGAATGCTTTCCACTTGACTGGTAAAAGTCATGATTGTGGCGATAAATTGGGTTATATGACGACCAATGTCGAGTACGCGATTCGCCACAAGGTAATGGGCGAAGACTTTAAAGCCTTTTTGAAAGCTTTCGCAGCGACCTTGTAATGGGAAATAGTAGTTGGCTTTGGATAGCACTTTGACGGCGATAACAACCGCTTCCGCGTTGGATGTGCAATTAGCCGCCCTGTTGCAACGATTGGGCGGCAGCACTGACGAGGCGGTGAATAACGCCTTGCAAAGCTTGGTGTGTTATGTCAGCGAGCGCACCCGCGATGGTGTGATCGCAGCACCATTGGCGGATTTGCAACTTCACGCGGATGCATTAGCAGCTTTGCGCCAGCTACCTGTCGTAGGAGTGGAGCATGAGTGTGCCCCTCTTATCCTGAATCAGACCCATGCTTGGTTGTACCGTTATTGGTTGTATGAAACCCGTTTAGCGGAATGGATACAACAGCACGTTACCCAGCGTTCTGATGTTATGCCAGTAGGATTGCCGAGGTTTCCCATGCTGAATGCGCAGCAACAAGCGGCGGTGTTGGGTGCGTTGCGGCATGATTTTTTAATTATTGCTGGCGGGCCTGGAACGGGTAAAACCACCACGGTGACGTGTATTTTGGCGGCATTGGTTGAGCAGGGGATTGTGCCGGAACGTATTCGTTTAGCCGCGCCAACAGGCAAAGCTGCGATGCGAATGCAGGAGGCAATCCGTGCTACCAAACAACGTTTGGGGTTAGCAGCAGCAGTGGCGGAACGCATTCCCGAACAGGCGCAAACGCTACACCGCTTATTGGGTTATATCCCCAATACCATCGGCTTTCATTACCACAAGGATCATCCGTTACCCGCTGATGTGGTGATCGTCGATGAAGCATCAATGATTGATGTTTCGTTAATGACGCATTTGTGTGAGGCAATCGCACCGCATACCAAGTTGTTGTTATTGGGGGATAAAGATCAGTTGTCATCTGTGGAAACAGGGTCGATTTTCCGCGATCTGTGTACGGGGGATGTGCTGCGGGATTACATCATCTTGTTGGAGCAAAGTCATCGTTTTGTGGATGAGGATGGCATCGGACAATTAGCGGCAGCGATTCGGGCGGCGGATTTACCACGTTTGTTGAGTGTTTTTGCAGATGAGCAGTTCGCAACGGTGAGTTTGGATGAAACCCTGCAAGGTTTGGATGCGCAAACCTTGCGCTACGGTTGGCGGACTTACCTAGAAGCAGTACAAACTTATGTACAACAACCAAGTGCAGCGCAACAGCAGGTCGTATTCGACAGTTTTAATGCGTTGCGGATTCTGACCCCTTTACGCAAAGGGCGATTAGGGGTGGAAGGTTTGAATCCGTGGGTGGATGCACTCATGCGGCGTGTATTGCCCCATACAACGGGGGCAAGCCGTCAGTGGTATGTCGGGCGACCCGTAATGGTGACACGAAACGATTACCGCCAAGATTTATTTAATGGTGATATTGGTATTGCGTTACCCAATGCAGATGGGGAATTGCGGGTATGGTTTCCTGATACTGCGGGCGTTGGGCAGTACCGTGCAGTTGCACCGATTCGTTTGCCCTCCCATGAAACGGCGTGGGCAATGACCATTCACAAAAGCCAAGGTTCAGAATTTGAGCGGGTGTTATTAGTGCTGCCAGATACGGAAGATTTGGCATTACTGGGGCGGGAGTTGTTATATACCGCCGTAACTCGCGCCAAGCAGGGTATTCACATGGTGGCGCGTGAGAAAGTATTAGGCAAAGCGTTACATCGTGTAACGCCGCCATCCTCACAAATCCAAGCGAAACTCAGTGCCTTAATAGGTACGGGGAATGTCGAAGAAATCCACAACTCCAGTCTCTAACGAATATTCAGCCCCAACGACCATTAAATTGTCGTTTTCGATGAGGTCTTCTAGAATCGCTGAACCGTGGCGTAGGTGACTTGCCGCCGCGCGAATATTGGCACGAATCGCGTGTTTCATGAGTTCTTCGGGTTGATCGCGCAATGGGGTTTCCATGAGTTGTGCTACAGCGGGTGAAATACGTTCCACAATCGAACGCACATTGGGTGAGG
>CAZTUZ010000222.1:0-4326 GCA_964617055.1 uncultured Thiothrix sp. | reverse complement strand
GCTGTGACTGGAGTTCAGACGTGTGCTCTTCCGATCTGTGGACGCGATTCTCGTTCCAGGTGGTTTCGGCAAACGCGGCGTGGAAGGCAAAATCCGTGCGGTGCAATTTGCGCGTGAAAACAAAATCCCCTATTTGGGCATTTGCTTGGGGATGCAAGTTGCGGTGATTGAATTTGCACGCCATTGCGCGGGATTAACGGGCGCACACAGTACCGAATTTGTCGCGCAACCGGAACATCCAGTGATCGGTTTGATTACCGAATGGCAAGCTGAAGACGGCACGATTGAACGCCGTTCCGAAGATTCCGACCTTGGCGGCACGATGCGTTTGGGCGGTCAGCCGTGCGTCTTGCAAACGGGCAGTTTGGCGCGTGCCACTTATGGCGCGGAACAAATCATTGAACGCCACCGCCATCGTTATGAATTTAACAATCACTACCGCGACGTATTGCAACAGCACGGTTTAACCCTGTCGGGGACATCCATCGACGGTAATTTGGTGGAAATGGTCGAATTAAAAGATCATCCGTGGTTCTTGGCGTGCCAATTCCACCCCGAATTTACCTCGCGTCCGCGCCAAGGGCATCCGTTATTCAGCGGTTTTGTGCGTGCTGGACGGACTTTCCACGAACGCAAAGGCAAAGGTAAATTGGTATGAAACTCTGTGGGTTTGACGTTGGTTTAGATCAGCCGTTTTTCCTGATTGCCGGACCTTGCGCGATTGAAACCGAACAATTGGCATTGGAAACCGCGACGGCATTGAAAGGCATCACCACTCGGCTGGGGATTCCTTTCATTTATAAGTCATCGTTTGACAAAGCCAACCGCTCCTCGCATAACAGTCAGCGCGGCGTGGGGTTGGAAAAAGGCTTACGCATTTTAGAAAGCGTTAAAACCCAGATTGGCGTACCCATTTTAACCGACGTTCACGAAGACACCCCGCTGGATGAAGTCGCCAGCGTGGTGGATGTGTTGCAAACACCCGCGTTTTTGTGCCGTCAAACCAACTACATTCAAAACGTCGCTCGCACGCAAAAGCCCGTGAACATTAAAAAAGGGCAGTTTTTAGCCCCTTGGGACATGAAGAACGTGGTGGAAAAAGCGCGTGCGGTCGGCAATGAACACATCATGGTGTGCGAACGCGGCGTGAGCTTTGGCTACAATAATCTGGTGTCGGATATGCGTAGCCTTGCGATTATGCGTGATACGGGTTGCCCTGTGGTGTTTGATGCCACGCATTCGGTGCAATTACCAGGCGGGCAAGGCACGAGTTCCGGCGGGCAACGTGAGCACGTTCCGGTGTTAGCGCGTGCTGCCGTGGCGGTGGGCATTGCGGGGTTGTTCATGGAGACGCACCCGAATCCGGCGCAGGCGTTGAGTGACGGCCCCAATTCGCTGCCATTGGCGCAAATGGAAAATTTATTAACCACGTTGGTGGCGTTGGATCGCGTGGTAAAAGCCAGTACACTGCTAGAAAATTCACTTTAAGCTATTGGGAAGACTGAAATGACTGAAATTAAAGCAATTCGCGCCCGCGAAATCGTTGACTCTCGCGGTAATCCAACCGTTGAAGCCGATGTTATCTTAAGCAATGGCGTTATGGGACGCGCAGCCGTACCTTCTGGTGCTTCTACGGGTTCGCGTGAAGCGATTGAATTGCGTGACGGCGGCTCACGTTATTTGGGTAAAGGTGTACTGAACGCGGTTGCGAACGTGAACGGCGAAATCGCTAAAGCTATCGTCGGCATGAACGCGGCTGACCAAGCTGGCATTGACCGTACCATGATCGAATTAGACGGCACGGACAACAAAGCCCGTTTGGGTGCAAACGCGCTGTTGGCGGTATCAATGGCAACCGCGCACGCGGCAGCAAAAGATCAAGGTTTACCACTGTATCAATACCTTGGCAAAAGCGACACTTACCAATTGCCTGTGCCAATGATGAACATTATCAACGGTGGTGCGCACGCGGATAACAGCGTCGACATGCAAGAATTTATGATTCTGCCTGTGACTGCACCGAGCATGAGTGACGCGATTCGTTACGGCGCGGAAGTATTCCACAGCCTGAAATCCGTGTTGAAAAAACGTGGCTTAAACACGGCGGTGGGTGATGAAGGTGGTTTCGCACCGGATTTGGCTTCCAACGAACAAGCGATTGAAGTGATTTTGGAAGCGATTGATAAAACGGGTTTCAAAATCGGTCAAGACATTTGGTTGGGTTTGGACGTTGCCAGTTCCGAGTTCTACCATGACGGTAAGTATGTGCTGGAATCCGAAGGCAAAAAATTCTCTTCCGAAGAATTTACGGCTTACTTGGAAAACTGGGTCAACCAATACCCGATTCTGACCATTGAAGACGGTATGGCAGAAGGCGACTGGGCAGGTTGGGCGCATTTGACCAACGTTTTAGGCAAGCGCGTGCAATTGGTGGGTGACGATTTATTCGTAACCAATACCAAAATCCTGCAAGAAGGTATTGATAAAAATATCGCCAACTCCATTCTGATTAAAGTGAACCAAATCGGTACTTTGACCGAAACCTTGGATGCGATTGCGCTGGCACAAAAATCCGGTTACACCGCTGTGGTTTCACACCGTTCTGGCGAAACTGAAGATTCCACCATTGCTGACTTAGCAGTCGCAACTAGCGCGGGTCAAATCAAAACGGGTTCACTGTCGCGTTCTGACCGTATTGCGAAATACAACCAATTGCTGCGTATCGCTGAGATTTTAGGTGACAAAGGCATTTACGCGGGTAAATCTGCGTTTAAGCAATTTGCTTAATGACTTAGTGTATCCATAGCTGCATGATGCAGCGTTTGGTATCCTGTTATGGCGGGCATGTCCCGCCATAATTTTGTCGAGAAATTGCATGAAAATAACACGCATCCTATTTTGGCTTTTAAGTTTTATCATTCTGGTTTTGTTCCTGCGGTTATGGGTAGGGCCTGGGAGCTATCCCGATATTTGGAATTTACAGGAACAAATCGAAGCTCAAAATTTTGCGAATGACCAACAAGCCGAACGCAATCGCAAATTGCAGATGGATGTGAACAGTCTGTCAAAAGACGATGTTGCCGTCGAAAGCCATGCGCGTAGTGAATTAGGTATGATTAAACAGGGTGAAACCTTTTATCAGGTGATTTTAAAATCAGACCCAACACCGCCTGTTACGGTTTTACCAGCCCCTACACAAGAGCAAAAACATGTCGAATAAGGTTTGGATTGTGATCCCCGCCGCTGGGGTGGGTTCGCGGATGCAGGCGGATCGCCCGAAGCAATATTTACCTCTCGTGGGTAAAACGGTGATCGAACACACCTTAGCGTGTTTTACCGAACACCCTGATGTGGCAGGCATTGTGGTGGCGATTACCCAAGGCGACCCGTATTGGGCGGGGTTATCGTTACCCACCACGACTCACACCGCAAAGGGTGGGAAAGAACGGGCGGATTCGGTGCTCAATGGCTTGAATTACCTACACGAATCATTACAAGTCACGGATGAAATGTGGGTCTTGGTACACGATGCGGCACGCCCGTGTTTAAGTCGCGCTGATCTTGATAAGTTGTTAGCGAGTCGGGAACAGTGTGGCGATGCGGGGGCGTTATTAGCCATTCCGGTACGCGATACCATGAAGCGTGCGCAAGCCGATTCAGCACATGTTGCGCATACCGAAGACCGCAACGGTTTGTGGCACGCTCTCACGCCGCAAATGGCAAAACTTGGCATTTTACGCGAGGCACTGCAACAGGCGTTGCAACGTGGCGCGACGATTACTGATGAAGCCTCCGCCTTGGAATACGCTGGACTTCACCCATTATTGGTGGAAGGCGATGCGCGTAATATTAAAATCACCCGCCCCGCCGATTTAGCCTTAGCCGAATTTTTCTTAAGCCAACGGTTTGCGTAACAGGTCGAAACGCGCAGGATTGGCAAATTTCGCGCCTTCTGCACCAACATGCTGATTAAATTGCGCTTTCACTTGTTGGTATAATGCCTCATCCAAACGGTGTTGCGTGTGCGTGACGTTAATGATGCGTGTTTCAAATTCGGCAAAATCCGCAAACCGTGTTTCCGTATGGCAAAAAATTTGCTGTACCAATGCCAGTTGCCCGCTGTCGACGGCTTGTTCGACCGCCTGAAAAGCCAGTGTGCGCACCACTTTTTCGTCGTGGAATAAACGCACAATGTCGTTAAAGTCGCCTGCGTAGACGGGTTCGGAAATCCAAGCTAATCCGCTTGGCTTTAATACTCGCGCTATTTCGCTTAATGCTTGCCCCATCAACTCACGCGGAACGTGGTGTAAGGATTTAAACATAAAC
>CAZTUZ010000221.1:0-4353 GCA_964617055.1 uncultured Thiothrix sp. | reverse complement strand
GTCGAGCTGGATAATGGTCATGTGGTAAATGACCATATCTCTGGTCGTATGCGCAAAAACTACATCCGTATCCTGACTGGGGACCGTGTGACCGTACAACTCACACCCTATGACCTCACTAAAGGTCGTATCAGCTATCGCAACAAATAATAATGCGCCCCGCAGGGCGCATAAGCGATTAACTTACACACCCCCCAACCGTACTCACGTTACTATTGGCGATGTGCAATGAAACCATCCATCAGGCGGGGACAGCTTCAGTGCCGTGGAGTTCCAGTACCAGCCCGTCTTCGTCTGCTGAGATTTCCACACGACCACCCTGACTGAGTTCACCGAACAAAATCGCATCGGCTAATGGCTTCTTAATGTGCTCTTGGATAACCCGTTCCATCGGACGTGCGCCCATTAAACGGTCATAGCCCTTGTCAGCCAACCACCGACGCGCCACCTCATCCACGAGCAAGATAACTTTTTTCGGCTCTAATTGCGCTTCCAGCTTGATGATAAATTTATCAACCACCGATGCAATGACATCCGCTGTCAGTGGATTAAACTGAATTACCGCATCTAAACGGTTGCGAAATTCCGGTGTAAAAGTACGATTAATCGCCTCTCCAGCATCCAACGTGTGGTTTTGCATCGTGAAACCGAGCGACTTACGACTCATATTTTCCGCACCCGCGTTGCTGGTCATAATCAAAATCACATTGCGGAAATCGATTTTACGCCCATTGGCATCCGTTAATGTGCCATGATCCATTACTTGCAACAGTAAGTTGAATACATCGGGATGTGCCTTTTCGATTTCATCCAGCAACAGAACGGCATGTGGATGTTTATTTACCGCATCGGTCAATAAACCACCCTCGTCATACCCAACATACCCTGGTGGCGCACCAATCAAACGCGAAACCGTATGACGTTCCATGTATTCAGACATGTCAAAACGCAATAACTCAATCCCCAAACGCTGCGCGAGTTGCTTAGATACCTCCGTTTTACCCACGCCTGTCGGTCCTGCGAATAAGAATGAACCAATGGGTTTGGTGTCATCGCGCAGACCGGAACGCGCCATCTTGATAGCGGTCGTTAATTGCACAATCGCATTATCCTGCCCAAAAATCACCATTTTTAGGTCACGTTCCAAGTTGCGCAACACCTGCATATCTGATGAGGATACCGATTTGGGTGGAATCCGCGCAATTTTTGCCACCACCTCTTCAATATCATGCACATTAATGGTTTTTTTACGCGAAGCAGCAGGTTGTAATTGGCGATTCGCCCCCGCTTCATCGATCACATCAATCGCTTTATCGGGCAAATGACGGTCATTAATGTATTTCGCAGCTAATTCTGCGGCAGCCTTTAACGCGGGGAAGGTGTACTTAACATTATGATGCGTCTCAAAACGCGCCTTCAAACCCTTGAGAATATCAATGGTTTCTTCAACACTCGGTTCATTGACATCGATCTTTTGGAAACGCCGCGCTAAAGCACGATCTTTCTCAAAAATACCGTGATATTCTTGGAACGTGGTCGAGCCAATGCACTTTAATTCGCCTGATGAAAGCACGGGTTTGATGAGATTAGAAGTATCCATCGTACCACCAGAGGTTGCACCTGCCCCAATGATGGTGTGAATTTCATCAATGAATAGAATGGCATTTTGCTCATTTTTGATCTGGCGCAGGACAGCTTTCAGACGTTTCTCAAAATCGCCACGGTATTTTGTGCCCGCTAATAACGCCCCCATATCCAACGAATAAATCACTGCATCGCTGAGAATTTCAGGAACTTCACCATCGACAATGCGCTTAGCCAAACCTTCAGCGATGGCCGTTTTACCCACACCCGCTTCACCAACCAATAGCGGATTATTTTTACGACGACGACACAAAACCTGTACCGTGCGTTCAATTTCCTGATCACGCCCGATCAGCGGGTCGATTTTGCCTTCCAAAGCCTGGTTGTTCAGATTCGTTGCAAAACGATCCAACGGTTTACCGCTTTCACCCGATTCCAAGTCGTTATCACTTTGGCTCGTCGAAGGTTGCGCATCATCATCTTGCCCACCCTGCTGCGAAGCCTGATCCGATGGTCTATCTTTACGAATCCCATGGGAGATGAAGTTAATAATATCTAAACGAGTCACCTGATGGCGCGACAAAAAATAAACCGCGTGTGAGTCCGGTTCACCAAAAATAGCAACCAAGACCGCATCCCCCGTCACCTCACCTTTCCGTGAGGATTGTGCACTGTAAACCGCACGGTGAATCACGCGCTGAAAACCGAGCGTAGGTTGCACATCACGCCGATCACTATCAGGAATTAGCGGGGTGTTCTCATCAATAAACTGTTCCAGTTCTTTGCGCAAAGCCGGAATTTCTACATTACAAGCCCGCAAAGCATCCGCCGCACTTGGATTATCTAGCATGGCTAATAACAAGTGCTCGACGGTAACAAATTCATGATGCTTATCACGCGCATCGTGGAACAGGACGTTAATCGAATATTCAACTTCAGCACTTAACATAAACTCATGCCTCTTCCATCGTACACAGCAAAGGATGTTGATGTTCCCGCGAAAACTGATTGACTAATGCTACTTTAGTTTCCGCTATATCACGAGTATAGACACCGCATACACCTTTGCCTTTGGTATGCACATGTAACATGACTCGCGTTGCATTTTCCCGATCCATTCCAAAAAAGGTCTGCAAGACTTCCACAACAAAATCCATTGGGGTGAAGTCATCATTTAAGATTATAACTTTAAAGCGCGGTGGTTCTTTCACCTCTGGGCGGGATTCCTGCACCGCTACACCGGAATCATGATCGCTACTATGATTGTCTTTTTGCTTTTGCGCCATTCCTATGCCCCAAGATTTCCAGACTAAAACAAACAACACTAACGTTATAAACGGTTTTACCGCCTCGTGTCACTATACCTTTTTACAATTGGTGCTTGGTTCTGAATAGCAATCATCCGCCCTGCCAAAAATGGGGCTTGAGCAGTTCGATTGAAATATAACTAAATCCACCCTATGCTATCCAATATGAATAGACTTAGTCCGCATCAGCAAAGCCTCAGAATTGCTCGGTGTAGCGGCAAGCATCGCCGTTACGACATGTTGAAACTCGAACCTGAATTGTTCCGTGCCACAAATAACAGCTACTGAATGAGATTATTGCGGGTCAAGTGGGACGTTTGGTCACCCACAAAGACCGCCTGCTGCGCTTTGGGGCTGAATCGGTGTTTTCCCTCTGTGAAGCCAAGGAAGTCGAAGTGGTGATTGTCAACAAAGGCGAAGACACCACCTTTGAAGAAGACTTGGTAAGCGACGTGCTGGAAATCATCACAGTATTTTCCGCCCGTTTGTACGGCTCACGTTCCCACAAAAACAAAAAGCTGCTGGACGGCGTAAAAAAAGCGGTGGAGAATTCACAAACATGATCATCAGCCATAAAATCTGCCTCAACCCCAACAACAAACAAGCGACGTACTTTGCTAAGGCGGCGGGTGCGGCACGATTTGCTTACAACTGGGCATTAGCTGAATGGCTAACCCAATACGCCGCATGGCAAGACGATAACAGCCAGCCCAAACCCTCGCAATTTTCACTGCGCAAACAACTCAATGCCATCAAGCGCGAGCAATTTCCGTGGATGCTGGAAGTCACGAAAAATGCCCCACAAATGGCGATTATTCAACTGGGGAACGCCTTCAAAAACTTCTTTGCCGGACGTGCCAAGTACCCGCAATTCAAGAAGAAAGGCAAAAGCCGCGACAGCTTTACGCTAACGAACGATCAATTTGCTATCAACGCTTGCCGCATCCGTATTCCCCATCTGGGGTCAGTACGAATGCGGGAAACGTTACGCTTTTCCGGCAAAATCCTCTCTGCCACGATTTCCCGCACCGCTGATCAATGGTTCGCCAGTATTACTGTGGATAGCGATCAAAATTACTTGCCACCCACCGAAAACCAAGGCGATGCCCTGAGCTTGTCGAAGGGCGTGGTGGGCGTGGATTTGGGCGTATCCGCGCTGGCAACGCTATCGACAGGGGAAATCGTGACAGGCGCAAAGCCGCATAAAGCCTTGCTTTCCCGCCTGCAACGGCTTTCACGCAGCTTGTCCCGCAAGGTCAAAGGCTCAAACAACCGACATAAAGCCAAGGCAAAACTGGCGAAACTTCACGCACGCATTGCCAATATCCGCAAAGACTCTTTGCATCAACTCACCACCGATTTGACGCGCCGTTTCCACACCATCGGCATTGAAGATTTGAACGTGTCCGGCATGGTGAAAAACCGCCATTTATCGCGTGCTATCAGTGACATGGGCTTTTTT
>CAZTUZ010000220.1:0-4369 GCA_964617055.1 uncultured Thiothrix sp. | reverse complement strand
GAGATCTATCGCTGTGACTGGAGTTCAGACGTGTGCTCTTCCGATCTTGCCTGATGCTCAGGAGCAAGATATTGAATGCAACAGGTTATTTTAACTTAATAGATTCAAACAGTTGCAGAGCACGTTCACGGCTGGCTCTTAAGTCGACAATAGGTCGTGGGTAATGCTGCAAGTTTTCGCCAAATTCTTTAGGGAAGTGAATGCGTTGTGCATCACGGTGTTGCAGTTCCTGCACCCAGTGGCGAATGTAGTGACCGTCAGGGTCGAATTTTTGGCTTTGCAGTAGGGGGTTAAAAATACGGAAGTAGGGGGCTGCATCTGCACCACATCCGGCTGTCCATTGCCAACCTAGCACATTATTGGCTAAATCAGCATCAACTAACGTATCACGAAACCATTGTTCGCCAATTTGCCACGGAATTAGCAAGTTTTTGCTGAGTAATGATGCAACCATCATGCGTACCCGATTGTGCATCCAACCCGTTTGCCACAGTTCGCGCATTCCTGCATCAATAATAGGAAAACCTGTCTGCCCATGTTGCCATGCTTGTAGCAGGGTTTGGTAATCTTCTGCCCACGGGAAATGCTGAAAACGTTCATTCAATGCCCGTTCGACAGTGTGTGGGAAGTGGTACAGTAAATAATACGCAAATTCGCGCCAGCCGACTTCTTGCAGAAAGTGCTGAATGCCTTTTCCTGCTTCAGGTTGTTGCTCTACGGCTTGTAAGGCATGGTAAACCACTTGGCGTGGGCTGATTTCACCAAAATGTAGGTGTGGTGATAGTTTCGTGGTATTGGGTTGTGCTGGAAAATCGCGGGCGATTTGGTAGCGTTGCGCGTGGTGTTGCAAAAACGAATGCAGTTTGTGCATGGCTGCTGTTTCACCCACTTGCCAATGCGTCATCATTGCTGTATCCCAGCGAACCGAGGGTATTAAGCCTAAATCATCGACCGTCAGACTATGGGGGAAGTTGGAGGGGGGGGGAATGTGGATGGGCTCGGGTAGTAAAGCGTGTTGGATACCGTGTCTAAGCATGGCTTTCCAAAATGGTGTGAAAACTTTGTACGGTGTGCCATCCGTTTTTAATATTTCCCATGGTTCATTAATCAGGCTGGCATTAAAGCTTTTGACTTCATGCTGTATTCTAAGTGACTGTTTAATCTGGATGTCACGCGCCAAGCACGCAGGTTCATAAACACGATTCCAATACACATGCGTGGCTTGGGTTTCCTGAAGCAGGCTTTGCAATACGCTTAAGGCATGACCTTGGCGCACGATGAGTTGGCTGCCGCGTCGGGCAAGGTTCGCCGCTAGATCGTGTAAACCGTGATGCAGCCAAACGCGGCTGGCTGTACCGAGTTGGCTGGTACTGGTTGGTGTGGGGTCGTCAATAAATACCGGAATTACGCAAACGTCCGTGCCTAATTGACAAGCATGATATAACGCAGGGTTATCCGCTAAACGCAGGTCTTGTCGCAACCAAACCAGCACGGTGTTAGCCATATTTGCGTTACTCCATATTATGGTTTAGGAGATTAGCCAGTTGTTGCAGCATCTCTGCATTGTCTTCAAGTAACACATGTAGCAACGGTGGCGGATCATTCCCCTCCCACGGCGCAGTGATGAAGGTGGGTAGTTGGCTGAATGCAACCAATGTTTGGAGTGTTAGTGCGTCATAGCCCGCACCAATCAGCAATAATGCGTCCAAATCGGTGCGCTCAAGCATTAGAGGCAGTTGGTCAAGCGTTAAGGTAGCACCTAAAAAACTGGTCTGATAGCCATGTTGACTAAGACTGTTAGTTATCAATAGCGCGTCAAGTGTATGGTCTGCTGTGTGATGTATGACAATACGTTTGCCCGTGGCACGGCTATTATGCTGCAAGTAACGGGAGCTTAATTTCGCACACAAAAATTCATGGAAAAAAGTCCAATCCACTTGTGTGGATGGCAGGTGCAGGTGTTGTTGCTGGCAATGTTGGTAAAATGGCAATAAAAGTTTCTTTGCAGCCAATTCCAAAGAATACAACGAGACCACCTCATTAAAGGCGTGTTCCAAGGCTCTAGCATCTAGCTTGCGCACATAGCGGTGAAATTGTTGCCAATAAAATCGCCAAGGGTCATCACTTTGGGCAGTGGTGGTGGGTGACAATAATACCGGATTTATTTTCTGGTTACTGTCTAACACATTGCGTACACGACTCACCGGAATGCCTTGTTCAAGTAATACTAAAACTTGTTTAACACGTTGTACATCTTGCGTGCTATACAGACGGTGTCCTTTGGGGGTGCGGTGTGGTTTTAACAAACCATAGCGTCGTTCCCAAGCGCGTAATGTGACGGTATTTACGCCCGTTTGCTCGGAAATTGTGCCAATTGGGAACAAGGCAGTTTCGTCAATGGTATCAGAATCCAGTAGAGTGTTCATAACTATTGTAAGGCTTTTGTACAGTAATGTTAGAACTTTATAGGGTAGCACAAAAGAAAGAAAACGTGCGAACAGCAAGGCATCACCCGTTCAACGGTGATAAGTTCTGACACTTGTGTGAAACGACTTAGGGGCTTTAATGAAAACCTTGATAGCGTTCCATAAAGGATTCTAACCCACCGCCGCGTGCGAATTTATCGACATCCCATGCTTGTTCTGCTGCAATGTGATGAAAAGCAGGGCGTAAAACATAGACGTATGCGGCGACAATGGTGTTGCTATCAGTACAGACCGTGACGGGTGTGCGTTCATCATATTCGCCTTCAAATTCATCAAGATGCAAAACATCCTGAGCATGAACAGCATGATACAATACCCCTTGGATATGATGCCCTGTCGTGGGAATAGCGACAGGGTATTCCTCATTTTTAACGGCTAAACGTTGGTAGTTGGTTAAAATAGCAGGGCAAGATACATAGTGACCACTTACAATGCGTTGCCAAACGGGGGCGAACATTAATGAGCCGTAAGTGAATATTGAAATGGGGCTGAGATGTTGCGTGATGTGCATAACAATACCTGCTCGCGAAACTGTAAGAATAGCTAACCCACACAAGGTTAGCTACGAGTTTAACGCTCCTACACTTTCTTGACGAACTCGGATTTCAATTTCATTGCGCCGATACCGTCAATCTTGCAGTCAATATCATGGTCGCCATCCACCAAGCGGATATTTTTGACCTTTGTTCCGACCTTGACTACCAATGAAGAACCTTTTACTTTCAAGTCTTTAATGACCGTTACGGTATCACCATCTTGCAGAAGGTTACCGTTGGCATCTTTGATAACCCGTTCGTCCTCGTTGGTTGTGCCGCTTGCCGCTTGTGCAGACCACTCGTGGCCACATTCAGGGCAAACATACATCGCACCGTCTTCGTAAGTAAATTCCGAACCACATTTCGGGCAAGCAGGTAAAGCACTCATGAAGCATCCCATTATAAGCTAATAACAAAACGCGCGAGGATAGCACTTTTCCCGCCCAATCGTATGGTTTTAGATTGTTTAATACAAATATTGTTGATGTGTCGATGTGAAGTGTTTAATGGTAGAGGTAACGTTATTCAATTCCGTTTCATCCCCTTGGCCTTTCACCTCATCGTAGTAATCGCATAGGTATTTGATAATCTTACGGCAGGCTTGGGAATCATGATCAGCTTTTTCCCCTAGAACGACAGCCCCTACTACGCCTGTGTGCGCAAAACGGTCAATGGCAGCAATTTCGCTTTCTGATAGATCGTAAAAGTCTATCCAATCTTTTAGCGTCAACATAACAACCTCCCTGACTCATCTGTGTAAAAGTTATAATTAGTGGGATTTTAATAAAGTCTTTCAGGTCTTAGCGCATTGAGTATAGCAAAGCCTTTCTTAATACTGAATAGCTTATTGTGAATTATTCCAGAATTTGATGAATATCGTTTATTAGCATTTAATCAAATACCAAAATAACATGACTGCATAATCAATAAGGTTTTTTAACACTGTCAGTGGCATGAATAAGCATAAATACCTACAGCAAATGACAAAACCCTTAAAAGCTGAGCAATGCAAGTCCGGCAAGGATGTAGTATCCAGCATAACGGATGGATAACGGCTGTTTGAAATCGTTAGGGATATAGTTTTCCACGACCGGAAAGAAATGGCGGAACAGTCCAATCACCAATGCGGTTACACCCGCGAGCATTAAAAATACGCCTAGCGCATTGAGCCAGTTCCGCATGATTCATTTCCTCAAGCTAAGTTGAAATGGTTAAACCCATTGATACCATTTGTCTATCCCTAAATTGCGACCCCAGCTATCAATCAGTTCACGGTCTTTTGTGCCATCAAACACTTGTTGTTGGCAAGGTTCTAACAAAATCGCAGCGGCTGCCTCTAGCCCAATC
>CAZTUZ010000219.1:0-4377 GCA_964617055.1 uncultured Thiothrix sp. | reverse complement strand
TACCTCTTCATTGTAAGAGTCTATCACCAGTGAAGTCAGTAATTTGCCTGTGTATTGACTAGGATCAAGCATGAAGATTAAAGCATAAATACTGACAATAACAACATATTCTAGGTGAATAGAGCCGATTGTGAGCCACAAGGCTTGGCTATGTGTTTGTAAGTGCAAGAGGCGTTGCCGATCGCGCACGGCTCTACCGCGTAGTTGTTCTAATTGCCAGATTGCCAGATTAAAACCGCGTGATAATGATAGTCGTCGCCATGTTAATGCGCCTAGTAACCCTGTTTTTGTTATTAAGTGTGGTAAGGATGAAAAGATATTAGCCGTAGTTAAGGGTTCGTTGAATAGCTGTCGACTGTAAATGTGCAATAATAGTCGGTCATAAAAAGGTTTAAACCACCAAAGAATCAGTGGCATATAGTTTTTGTAATCATCGGGTGTAATTGACCAAATAATTACGATGAAAGTTAATAATAACAACAACCAACTCGGAATAATACTGCGCCAATAATGCTGCGTCATGGCAAACCCGAGGTCAATTGCTTCCCATGGTGAGCGTAGTCGAATGTTGGTAGTGATATGATTAAGTTGCATGATGCCCACGTCCTGCAAAAGTAAAGTACGCAATCACGAGTAACCATAGCGTAATGCCTACACTGTATTTAACTACCACGGGAATCCATGTCTGGGATGACCAAAAAGCCTCAACGAAGGCTGCCATAATAAATAAAGTGGCAGCACCGTATACAATTTTTACTGCTTTTTGGCTATTATCGCGCAGTGCAAGTAAACGTGATTTGCGTTTGGGCATAACTAACGCCTCTGCTAGTTTAAAGCCTGCAATACCAGACAATACAATGGCAGTTAATTCAAATGCACTGTGTCCAGCGACAAAACCCCAGAAGGTTTCTGTATAGCCAACCTCCGTTAAATGTCCTGCAACAGCACCAATAATTAGCCCATTATACAGCAGGAAAAAAACACTGCCCAAGCCGTATAATAGACCTCCCGCAAAAACTTGAAAACCAATACCCGTATTATTGCGAATGTAGAAACCAAACATTAATACATCGCTATCTGCTTCACGTTCACGCCCAAAACGAGTTGTGCGCGATGGGTCATACATGGTTTCCATGCTAGCAACTTGTTCGCCATTCAAAACCGAGTAAACTAATTCCGGCTCAATTTGGATGGCAATTAGCATAGTAAACAAACTACCAAAAAATAATATTACTGCTAGTAATAATGCGCGGCTAGATTGACGTACCAATTGCGGGAAGTCGCGTAAATAAAATTCGGCTACATGATGTAAAAAATGCAAACGTGAAGTGTAGAGACGATTATGTCCACGAATGACTAGTTGATTGAGTTGCTCAATTAACAAGGGACTGTACATGCGTGACTGTGCCAATGCTAAGTGGTGGCAAATTTGTCGATAGGTTTGCGGGAAATCAATGTCCGGTTCTACTGATGAACACTGTTTATGTCTTGAAAGTTGTTGATAATCGAGCCATTCGTTAAAGCTATCCCATATTGGTTGATAATGTTGGACGAATTGTTCCTGTTTCATGTGGATCGTCCTCCTAATAACCAATTGGCAATGCTGTGTAAATATTGTGTCGCATTATTCTGTTGTTTAACTAATAACCCAGTCATTTGCGCTAATTCCTGTTGACGAGCGACAGTAAGGGTATGGCTACGTTGGGCGAATAACATGATCGCTTGTTGCTCGGCTAGTGTTAAAGCCTGATCTGGTCGAATAGGCGGGGCATCTGGCAATGGACTTTGACTGCGTGTGAGCGGTTTATAAAGTACAACGGTATTTGCTGCTAAATCCCCTAGACGCTGAAAACGATAGTTAAACAACATACTCATCAGGCCAAAACCATACAAAAACGGTAAAAAATCCACAACGCGCAATAGATTACGAATAATGGATGCAGATGGCGTGATCGGGCTTGCATCGGTTTGGGCAACGTAAATATTTAGTGCTTTTTTTCCGGGAGTTTGCCCGTAATGGCGCAATTCAAAATACACTGGATAAAACCACTCCAGCAAAAATAATAAAATCATGGCGATACCAAGGCCTAATTTTCCAAGGAAAGCCAGTGTGATCAACAGAAGAAGGCTAATGCCGCTGCGCAAGAGCAAATCCAACAACCAAGCCAACAAGCGTGGTATTGGGCCTACAGGCGAAAGTTGTAGCGCAATGCCTTCAGGCGTGTTGACGGTATAAATGGTGTCCAAACGCATAGGGCTATGGTCTTATCCTTGTTAATTTGCAGTCAGCTAATTGTTTATTTTTTACAAGAATGAGGCTATGAGCAAAAGATGTCAACCAGAAAGCGACGGGCTAATTCGCCAATCGCTGACTGGTATCCTTGTCAGGGAAATTCGTGTGATATGACAGTGGGTATTATTTCAGGAATGTAATCATATCAAACGCATCCATTTCACCCATGGTATTACCCGAACCATCAACTTGTGTGCCTTTACCAACCGTAACCTTGACTTTTTTGTGCAAATAATTAGCTGGCATGGACGCGTTCTCATTCCAACTATCACAGGTTGCAGCAGTGCACAAACCAATGTGTTCTTGGCCTTTGCTGTCAGTGACCGTGAGATAGCAGTTGTCACCGCAATCATAAGCACTGATTTCGCCTGTTAAGGTTTTTCCTGTAGATGTGCTTGGTTTTGTTGATGTTGTATTGCTATTGCTGCTGGTTTGTGCGCCAATTTTTTCCAGAAAAGCATCAAATACATAGGCGGTTTTATCCTGCCATTCGATTTTGACCCAGCCGCCATCGCGTCCACCGATAAAGTCGGATTTGCCTGTCGCGGCTAATACTTTTACTTTGCCACCTGTGGGAATATTACCAACTTGCTTGCCTGTGACTTTGGGTTCAGCACGCACCACAAGACTGGGTTTGGCGGTAGCTTGATACCATTGTCCTGCTTTTTCAGTTGTAGATGGGGCTGGAGCTTCTGCCGAGGCGACCATTTCATTTAAAACAGCAATGCGTGAGGTGTAAGCTGCTTTTAAGCATTCCACATCCGTGCAACTGTTACGTTCGTTGATTAACCAGTCGTGTTGCGCATTTTTTAAGGTGGTTTTGCTGTTGCTGGTAGCGAGTGCTTTTTTGAAGGAAGAACCGAGTAAATCGTCCAAATTGGATAGCTGGCGCGTATCACAGATGGTTTTTTCTGTCCATGATTTCGCTTTTGTGCAATCAAAACTCGCCGCATGGCTGGGGGCAATCAGGGTAAAGGACAACAAAATACTCGTAGTCAGGGTAAACAATTGCTTGTGTTTTGTCATTGTTGTATTCCAAATGAGTCATCAATGGGGTTGTGGGCGTTTGGATACTTTCCCGTTTGCAAGAATGCCTGCAACATGGTGGGCAATTCAAGGGACTAGATTGCTTGAGTTGCATCAATGATTAAAAAATGTTCGGAAGAAAGTTCAGCGCGTAATAATGCTAAACCGCGTTGGGAAGCAGCATGGAAACGTGCTCGTTCTTCTGAACTCCAACGGATTGTTGCGGGTGAATCCCAGTCAATAGCTGTGTCGAACCATGCGAGTAAATAATCCAGCCAACACAGTGTATTGCGACTTAGTGGCAATGCATGATGGTCAATAGCATAGTCGAATTGCGCCTGAGCTGGGTCATTGTCAGCCCATAAACAAGTTCCACTGCCCAGATCAAAACAATAGCGTAGTTGATAAGTCATCTTCAGCGGATGATCATGAAGAATAGCATGATGAAAATAATGACTACCACAATAGCTCCACCTTTTCCCGCTAATGATACGGCACTCTGCCTGCACTTGGGGCATGTGAGGGATTTTTCCCTATTTTTCCTTGGAAACCATTTGTGCCCGCAATGGTTACACTGATTTTGCTGTTTTGGGGTTGTTGCCATGATTACGCGCCTCTGTTAGAAGAAACCCCTCATGAGAGGGGCTTCCATTTTAACGGGTTAAAGTAATTGGAGCTTACTTTTCCATTTCGATGACGAGATCGCCTTGTTCGACCAGCTCACCGACGTGCAGGTGAACTTTGGCGACTTTGCCAGCCGCTGGTGCGGTAATGGTGGTTTCCATTTTCATCGCTTCGATAACGAACAGTGGGGTGTTTTGCTCCACTTCGTCGCCTGCTTTGACCATGATCGCCGCCAGTTTGCCTTGCAAGGATGTGCCGATTTCATTGGCATCCACGGCTTTGCGGTTGCTGGCTTTGGTGGGTTTGACCGACAGATCACGGATTTGCACGGAACGGATTTGCCCGTTGAAGTCAAACGTGACGGTACACATGCCGTTTTCATCCGCAGGTGAACGGTACAGCAGTTTGATAATGAGGATTTTACCGCGCCCTAA
>CAZTUZ010000218.1:0-4478 GCA_964617055.1 uncultured Thiothrix sp. | reverse complement strand
TGAGTTAAATTACTTTCAATTGTACTTAATGAGGCAGCAGGCACATAGGGAAAATAAGGGAAGATTAGCACACTGTATTTTTTAATCTTAGTTATATCGGTTAGATCAGATTCAGCAATAACATCAAATGGAATACCCGCCATCATAGCTTGCGTTTGTACACTCATGGCTAATTGCGAATAGTTTTTCATGTCCCAAAAGCGATTCGCTGATGTTGCGGAATACACAATTCCCACACGGCGTTCTGTGGCTGTTGTTGTTGAACCACGAGTCAGTGTGTAAGCTGTCGATGCAGAATAATAGGTAGGCAAAAATTCCGTATTATTAATATCAAATAACAACTGAATCCCTGTTCCTGTACTTGGTGTACCAATCAAGGTTTCAGGAATTTCCACCTCTACAATAGAACCACTTGTACCACTAGGCGCAGAAGCATAAGTTAAAGGTCCTGTCACATAGGTTTCACCTGCTGCACTGGTATATAAATAAGGTTTGCCATCAGTATAAAAATTAACGTTATATTCAGCCCCTCCCGCATAGCCGAAAATAGAATAACCTGTAGCAACGTTATTATCAGTATTCAACCAAATGGTTGAGCCAGTGCCAATAATTTTACTATCAGATTCTAGACGAATTTTATAAGTGTTATTTTTGTAGCGTCCATAAACTTTATAGCCACTAATTACCAGACTTGAGGTTTGATCAATACGCTCTGTGTCTGTCCAATTTGTTTCTAGCGTACCGACAGTTGGCGTACTATTGCCAGTGGTACTTCGTGCAATGGTATAACGTGCAGTAACGGAATAGTCTGAAGGTAAAAAATCTGTATCGTTAATATCCATCAAGAAGTTGACACCTGAACCTGCGGGTGAGCCAATAAGGGTTTCGGGCACTTCAAATTCCATAGTCGAACCCGTACCGCTGGTTGTCGTGGCATAAGTCAATGGTCCGGTTAGGTAATTTTCACCATCAGCACCAGTATAAAGATAAGGCTTACCATCGGAATAAAAATTAATGTTATAATCTGCACCACCAGCAAAACCAAATACTTGATAACATGTTGTGGTATTTTGATCCGTATCAAGCCAAATTGTCGAGTTTGTCCCAATAATTTTACTATCAGACTGAATTAATATTTTATAGCTGCTATTTTCATGACGGCCATAAACTTTATACCCGCTTACACTCAAACTAGAAGCCGTATCTAACCGATCCGTTTCCACCCAATCACCCGCACTACCATCAATCGTGATTGTAGCCCATGCAGATTGACCCATTACCAGTAAATACATTAATAATAGCAATCTGAATAGATTGCCGAACAAGCATACCAACTTCATGACAGACTTTCCCTATCATCATTGAACAATGATCAGTATCGCCCCAATACCAACCTACGATAAATATCACTTGAAAATAAGGTAATTACCGTTGCATCATGAAGGTAAGATATTCCAGACGGCTCAATTTACCAGATAGGGTGAACATCCCACCGACGGTAGTTAGCAATAATGCTAATACAAAACCGTAACCATAAAATGGCGGCCCTAACCATAAACTCAACAAAGTAAGCACTGTATTCAACAGAAATAACCAGAAGGTCATGCCCAATGCTAATTTTAGCAGGTTAAAATAAAACATCACATTCAGTGTTGCCAAAAATAAAACCTGTACTGCCGTCGCTAACAAATCAACATAATACAAATGCACATACAAGGGTGATAAACCCAGCCATTTAATAATACCATCAGCTAATAAGAAAAATACGAGTAAAGTTACGCCTTGCACCTTAATAATTTCTAGAAATGCCCGTTGAATGGCAGCAATCATCTCTGCTCGTAAAATTTCAATATCACCTAAAGTACGACCACCATTAATGGCCTGATAATAGGCTTGATAACGCTCAACAAAATCTGTTTCCACCCGCAGCAAAAAACTAGCCATACCGGGAATAATCGATAAATAGGCTAAGAATATTGGCATATCGTAAATAACAGAAGCTCGAAGAATACCATTAACCGTATCAGATGTGTCGGGATAAAACCAGAATATCCACTTATCAATCCACACGCCAAGATTAAAAAACAAACCAATAGGAATCAAAATAGGATGAATAAGTTTTCGTTGCAGGAAATCTAAGCGCATTAGCTCGTCACTATCAAACTCCTGCAAGATCAGATAAATCAAGCCAAAAGTTAATAACACATGACCTAACAAAAATGCAAGTAATAAACCATTGGCTCCCCAATAATGCAAAGGTATAGCAAAAATAACAATGGCGACATAACCACCGAGAAATGCAAATAATACTGCATGGTAGCGTTTCATTCCCGCAACAAATACCAATACAATCCACATATTACATAGCAATACCAAATTCATCAGCATGAGTAAGGCATAAACCCAGTCTGCCCGAAAAAATAACAGTGCCAGTACTAATCCAATAGCCCCACTACCCACCGTTGTCATGGCTAATGCACCAACCAAATTGGGTAAGACAATATTACGCTGTTCCAGATATAGCTTATCAGCAATAAAACGTGTAAAGACCAGTTGCAAAATACTGCTTAAAATCAAAGACAGTGACATTAAGTACGT
Organism: uncultured Thiothrix sp.; assembly: GCA_964617055.1. Lineage (GTDB taxonomy): Bacteria > Pseudomonadota > Gammaproteobacteria > Thiotrichales > Thiotrichaceae > Thiothrix. Next base: position 1,880 of record CAZTUZ010000218.1, on the reverse strand, counting down.
CACCGAAACTAAAAATGATGCTATTTCATCTGAAGCATCATGATGGCCAAGGCTAATAACCCCAACCAACATAATACCAACAATCGATAATACCCACGGTCCTGAGCTAATAATGCCCGCATAAGCGTAAGTTTTCGCTAATCCGAACCATGTCTCATCCTTGAGTAATTTTTTTAGCTCAAAACCGATTCCGGCCATGCTCAAGTACCTTCCTGTACAACACCCGGTAATTTTGTAAAAACGTCTGCTCGGTATAGAAATGCTCTACCCGTGCAATCGCCGCCTTTTGTGCCGCATACCACCGCTGCTCGTCACGCAATAAACTCACAGCAGCTTCCGCCATAGCTGCTGGATTTGCGATGGGCACAATGGCCCCTGCATGACCCAATGCTTTATCTTCTTCGCTATAACCTTCCGCTAATTCACGGCATGAACCCACATCCGTGGATAATACGGGCACACCAGCGGCATAACCTTCTAAAATAACCAAAGGCTGCCCTTCACTAATCGAACTGAGCGTCATCAAACCAATTTTCGGCAAAATATCATCGATATTCTGAAAACCAAGAAACTTGATTTTGTTTTCTAATCCCAAATTTGTGACCAAAGCATGACATTCCTCTGCATAACGCGGCTCTTCGTCTTCAGGTCCTACAATCCAACCTTCGATTTCCGGCATTTGTCGCGCAGCTAAACCCACGGCACGAATATAGGTTTTAATGTCTTTGATCGGTACAACTCGCCCGATTAACCCCAAAACAGGCGGTACGGACTTACTGCGTAAATCGCGTAAACGCACAAACCGTTCTAAATTCACCCCATTCGGAATAACACGGGTGCGTTTAGGTTCAGCACCGTACTCCACTTGTTTCAAACGATTATTTTCGTAAAGTGTGATGATTTGCAAACAGGCACTATAGGTCAATCGTCCCAACCCTTCAAAGAAATGCCCCCACAACCGTCTCAAATAACTGATTTCAGCATATAAACCCATTGGTAGGCTTAATTCTTTTTCTTTAATCCACTCGGCTTGGTACAAATCAATATAACGTTCTTTAGTATAAATACCGTGTTCGGTCAGTAATAATGGGCGACGACGTAAAACTCGTAATAAAAAACCTAACAACCCTGCGTATCCAGTAGAAATAGTGTGGTAGATTTTTGCAGGTGGAGCTTGTCTTGCGATATTCAGCAAAATAAATAATGGCGCATGCATAGCACGAATATTCCAAAAATATTCGTTAAATGGCATATTGGGGCAGTTCTGTTGATAGCCTTGCGTAATGCGCCCCCACGCACATTCACTGTATAAAAACTCTTCCACTTCTTCGCCGTGTCGTACCCGAACCTGTTTAATAAACGTTGCTACGTCTTGTAGATTCAGCGGCTGATGATAGTTTTTCAAACTACTGTGAAGCTCTTCCAGTGACTCAAACCAGTCAGCATCCCCTTTACGTTCATGAGGAGGGGTTGCCTTGCCAGGTTCGCTCATGAAATGCACTTCCATGTGGCACACATTGCTTGGCAATTCGTAGCGCATTTCTGGGTAAAACTCACGATTCGCCCCCACAAATACCAAAGCAAAACGATACTCAGGTAAACCCCGAATCAGTTGATGTACCCAACTCGAAACACCACCACGCACATACGGGTAAGTGCCCTCAAGTAATAGGCAGATGTCGGCTTCTTCGCCTTCGGCAAGTCGTGGAAATTCAGACACGGTTATTTTGTAATTAAACTAGTAAATAAGGATAACAATACACTCAAACAATCATAAATTCACCTAATCAATCCATTTAGACTGATTAGCTGCCTAATTTCGGGCTTGACATCCTCCCCTCCCTAAAGGAAGGGGATTCCTGAGCTTCACAACACAGGTT
>CAZTUZ010000217.1:0-4496 GCA_964617055.1 uncultured Thiothrix sp. | reverse complement strand
TGTAACGCATGTCCAAACTCACCGGACGTTTGGATTTTAAATGAACTACCACAACGGTTAGTGTTCCAAATAAGGGGATGGCAAGCTCTACACAAATGGGAGTACGGCTGAAGCGAAAACCTTTGGGTAGATGGAGATCGTTGCGTAGCTCGTCAGCAATTTCAATGGGATGTGTGGACACAATGGGATAACGCGAAGCCAATGCCACCACGGATTGTTGGTACACCTTCGGGTCGTGCGGTTTGGTGACTGATTGATCGACGGTAATGAAATGGGCGTAACCCGCCGTTTGACATAAGGTTTGTAGTTCAGAAATGCTAAAAACTTCCTGAAAGCCAATAATGTCAGCATCCATTTGCTGTAAGCGATTGATAATCCAGTGTTGTTTCTGCTCCCATTCGGCATCAGTGTAGGTGTTGCGTTCGTCGCGTCCGTGCCAGTAGTAGTCGGGAGCGACAAACTGGAAGAGGTTGAACGTAGCGAGTTTCATGCGGAATCTCCTCCTAAAAACAATAAGGTACTGATGATACCGCTTGTGCGGTGGTGCGTGTGAAGCGAATCAGCAGTAAGGCTTTTCCGTTCATCCGTTATTTATACAGAACGCACTATATTTAGATTAAATTGTTTCCAATGAAAAAATAATCAGCAATCAGTTGGCACTGTGTTTGCAAGCTGGTAACTAAACATAAACGTATCATAATCGTGAAGAGGTCAACCATGAGTAGCATATTCAACCACTATCAATCTCGATACGAAGCCTTACAAGAAGAAGAATATTCGCTGCAAGAATACCTAAATCTCTGCAAGCGCGAGCCGATGGCCTATGCTACTGCTGCTGAACGTATGCTGTTTGCTATTGGCGAACCGGAGTTGGTTGATACTTCGCGTGACCCGCGCATGAGCCGGATTTTTGCCAATAAAATTATCCGCCGTTACCCTGCATTCTCCGAATTTTATGGCATGGAAGATGCGATTGAACAGATCGTGTCATTTTTCCGCCACGCTGCGCAAGGCTTAGAAGAAAGCAAGCAAGTGCTTTATTTATTAGGCCCTGTCGGTGGTGGTAAATCCTCCTTAGCCGAACGCCTCAAAGCCTTGATTGAAAAAGCCCCGATTTACTGCATTAAAGGCTCTCCGATCAATGAATCACCGTTGGGCTTGTTTAATGCCGAAGAAGATGGCGCGATTCTGGAAGAAGACTACGGCATTCCACGTCGTTACCTGAAAACCATTATGTCGCCGTGGGCGGTAAAACGCTTGCGTGAATTTGGCGGTGACATTAGCAAATTCCGCGTGGTGAAACGTTACCCTTCACGCCTAAACCAAATCGCCGTATCCAAAACCGAACCAGGTGATGAAAACAACCAAGACATTTCCTCATTAGTGGGTAAAGTCGACATTCGTAAGCTGGAAGATTTCCCGCAATCCGACACTGACGCTTACAGCTTTTCTGGCGGTTTATGTTTGTCAAACCAAGGTTTGATGGAATTTGTCGAGATGTTTAAAGCACCGATTAAAGTGCTGCATCCGTTATTGACCGCCACCCAAGAAGGCAATTTCAATGGCACAGAAAGCATTGGTGCGATTCCGTTTAGCGGCGTGATTTTGGCGCATTCCAATGAATCTGAATGGCAAACTTTCAAAAACAATCGCAATAACGAAGCGTTCATTGACCGTGTGTGCATTGTCAAAGTGCCGTATTGCTTGCGTGTTACCGAAGAAATCAAAATCTACGAAAAGTTACTGATTCATAGCTCATTAGCGGCTTCGCCTTGTGCGCCGGATACGCTGAAACTGTTAGCGCAATTCATTATCTTGTCGCGTCTGAAAGAACCAGAAAACTCCAATATGTTCTCTAAGATGCGAATTTATGATGGTGAAAACCTCAAAGACATCGACCCAAAAGCCAAGACCATCCAAGAGTATCAAGATGCAGCGGGTGTGGATGAAGGCATGAGCGGTTTGTCTACGCGCTTTGCGTTTAAGATTTTGTCGAAAGTATTTAACTACGACGCAACCGAAATCGCCGCTGACCCTGTGCATTTAATGTACATTTTGGAACGTCAAATCGAGAAAGAACAGTTCCAAAAAGACCTGCAAGATCGTTACATTCGCTTTATTAAAGAATACCTTGCACCGCGTTACGTCGATTTCATTGGTAAAGAAATCCAAACCGCTTACTTAGAATCCTATTCCGAATACGGACAAAACCTATTCGACCGTTACGTCACTTACGCGGATTTCTGGATTCAAGATCAAGAGTTCCGCGACCCTGAAACGGGTGAGTTCCTTGACCGTGCGGCATTGAATGCGGATTTGGAGAAAATCGAAAAACCAGCGGGTATTAGCAATCCGAAAGATTTTCGTAATGAAATTGTGAATTTCGTGTTGCGGGCGCGGGCAAATAACAATGGGCGTAATCCAGCATGGACAAGCTATGAAAAGCTGCGCCGTGTGATTGAGATGAAAATGTTCTCTAGCACCGAAGATTTGCTGCCAGTGATTTCCTATGGCGCGAAATCATCTGCGGATGAACAACGCAAGCACGACAATTTCGTCGAGCGTATGATGAAACGTGGCTACACCGAAAAACAAGTGCGCCTCTTGTCTGAATGGTATCTGCGCGTGCGTAAATCACAATAATGATGCCGTAACTCGCGGAATAAGGAGTGCCTTATGGCATACATCGTTGACCGTCGCCTTAATAGCAAAAACAAGAGCATGGTGAATCGGGAGCGTTTTTTAAAACGCTACCAGAACCAGATTCGCAAAGCCGTCTCGGATGCTGTCAGTCGTCGCAACATCACGGACATGGAGCAAGGGGAGAATATCACTATCCCCAAACGTGACATTTCCGAGCCAGTTTTCCGTCACGGACAAGGTGGCAAGCGCGATATTGTGCACCCAGGCAATAAGGAGTTTGTCCCTGGTGATCGTATTCCCCGCCCGCAGGGCGGGGGCGGTGGTGGTAGCGGTTCAGGCAAGGCTTCAGCAGATGGGGAGGGCGAAGACGATTTCGTCTTCCAAATCTCGCAGCAAGAATTTCTGGAATACTTATTTGAAGATTTAGCCCTGCCCAACATGGTAAAACGCCAGTTGTTAAGCATGGATTCTTTTGATTATCAACGTGCTGGCGTGAGCGAGGTGGGGAATCCGGCACAAATCAACATTGTGCGTTCCATGCGCAGCGCACAAGCGCGGCGTATTGCCTTGCGTGGTAAGGAACGCCGCCGCCGCCGCGAAGTGTTGGAAGAAATCGAAACGTTGGATCAGGGCGATAATCCACCCGCGATTGAAGAAAAATTGCTGGCATTACGCGCTGAATTGGAACGCCTTAATGTGCGGATGCACACCATCCCGTGGTTAGATGATTTTGACCTGAAATACAATTTGAAGGTCAAAGTGCCTAAACCTTCACCCAAAGCGGTGATGTTTTGTGTCATGGACGTTTCCGGTTCAATGACGCAAGACATTAAAGACACCGCGAAACGCTTCTTTTTCTTGCTGTATTTATTCTTGAAAAAGAATTACGAAAAAATCGAAGTGGTGTTTATTCGCCATCATACCCAAGCGCAAGAAGTCGACGAGGAAACCTTCTTCTATGCGCGTGAAACGGGTGGTACGGTGGTATCCAGTGCGTTGAATCTGATGGGCGACATTATTGAGAAACGCTATAACCCAGAAGAGTGGAATATCTACATCGCGCAAGCATCGGATGGGGATAACTGGCACGAGGACAATGAACGTTGCCGTGTGGCTTTGACCGATGATGTTTTGCCGTTTGTGCAATATTTCACTTATATCGAAATCGGCGACCGTGACCCGCAAGGTTTGTGGCACTTGTACGAACGTTTGCAGCATGATTTTGGGGATCGGTTTGCGATTCAACGCGTGCGTAATAATGCGGAAATTTACCCAGTATTTCGTGAGTTGTTTAAAAAGCATACCAGCGAAGGCGGTGACTCATGAGTGAGAAACGTTACATCTCCACCAGTTCGGAATGGACATTTGACACCATTACCGCCTATGACCGTGAAATCGGGCGCATAGCGCGGGAAAAGTTCAAGCTGGATACTTACCCAAATCAGATTGAGATCATTCGTTCGGATCAGATGATGGATGCGTATGCTTCCATTGGGATGCCTGTTTATTATAACCATTGGTCGTATGGCAAACATTTCGTTAGTGTGGAGCAGAATTACACACGCGGGCGCATGGGTTTGGCGTATGAGATTGTGATTAATTCCAATCCTTGTATCGCGTATTTAATGGAAGAAAATACGCTGACCATGCAGGCATTGGTTATTGCACATGCGTGTTATGGGCATAATTCGTTCTTCAAGGGGAATTATTTGTTCCGCGCGTGGACGGATGCCGAAGCGATTGTTGATTACCTGATGTTTGCCAAGCATTACATTCGCCAATGTGAAGAGCGTTATGGTGTGGGAGAAGTGGAAGCGATTTTGGATTCGTGCCACGCGCTCATGAATTATGGG
>CAZTUZ010000216.1:0-4543 GCA_964617055.1 uncultured Thiothrix sp. | reverse complement strand
TTTTCGGTCAAAAGGTCAACAACTTTCCCTTTGCCCTCATCGCCCCATTGTGTACCCAATACAACGACAAATTTTCCCATGTCAATCTCGCTTAAAAATAAAACTCAAATTGGTCAAGCACTTATGTGGTTTGGCCTAGTCGACTGCATTACGCAGGGACGATACGCCATGTTCCATCGTTTTGTTGCATTAATTGTTGTGTGCACCCCATATCTTGTGGGGTTGCTGATGAATCTGTCAGGCCGCGAATAACATGCAACCCTTGTTGGCGGAGGTTGCGAATGTATGTGTCAAGTTGTTGGTCTTGCGTCGCGGGTGCGAAAATGCGGTTGGATACACACGGAGTCGAGGCTCGTTGTGCAAATGTCGCCAACGTGCGTAAATCAGTGCTGAAGCCTGTCGCTGGACGTACACGCCCAAAGGCTTCGCCGATACCGTCGTAACGTCCACCGCGTGCGATTTCACGCCCAATGCCGGGGACATATACAGCATAAGTAATACCCGTGTGGTAGTCGTAACCGCTTAATTCCGCTAAATCAATGTGAATCTTGCAGCTTGGGAATTGTGTATTAATGCGTTTTACCAGCGTGTCGAGGTAATCCAGTGCTGCTTGAATATCGGGGGAAGCGTTGGCATAGATGTCGCGAGCCTGTGCCAATACGCTGGCATCACCGTGTAAACAAGGCAAACGCCGTAACCATTCGCACATGACGAAGGGTAGATTTGCACGGTGTAACCACGTTTCAATTTCAGGCAGCGATTTACGTTCCAACATATTGTAGAACGCGCGTTCTTGTTGGGCGGTGAACTGTGCTTCACGCGCTAAAGTACGGAAAATACCCACATGCCCAATATCTAGCACCACATCGGTGACGCGACTGTGTTGTAAGGTTTCCAGCAGTAGTGAAATCACTTCTGCGTCGCTGTCCAGACCCGCGTGACCAAACAGTTCCGCGCCAACCTGTAAGGGTGAGCGTGAACCATCGCGATGGAATGCCCGTGTGCGCAACACGCTGCCAATGTAACACAGGCGGTTGGGGTGTTCAGTTTTTAATTTGTGTGCATCAATTCGTGCAATTTGTGGAGTCATATCGGCGCGTACTCCCATCATTCTCCCGCTCAGTTGGTCGGTGAGTTTGAAGGTTTGTACGTCTAGATGCGTGCCATGTCCGGTGCGCAATGACTCCATAAATTCAACCAATGGTGGCATTACCATGCGGTAGCCCCAAGTGGCATATAAATCCAGCAATTCACGGCGGAGTTGCTCTAAACGCTCGGCTTCATCGGGCAGGGCTTCGCTAATCCCGTCTGGGAGTGCCCAATATTGGTCTGTTTGTGGCATGTTTCAGCTAGTCAGTTCAGAAAGAGCAATAGGATACCAGCAATGACACTTACCAGACCAATGCTTCGTAAGGTTTTGTCTGGCAAGTTCAGCAGTTGTGCGTAGGTTTGCTTGAGACGGGAGGGGTTGGCGAACGGCAACAACCCCTCCAGAATAAGCACGAGTGCTAGAGCATTGAATAGATCATGCCAATTAACGTTCACAGTGACATCACCATGTGCGTTATTGGTTGTTCTTGTGTTTGAAGTAACGGAAGAACTCAGAGTCCGGTTCTATAACCATTACATCCCCTGGCTTACCTAACGTATTGCGATAAGCGGCTAGGCTACGGTAGAACGAAAAAAACTCAGAGTCTTGTTGATACGCCGTTGCATAGATTTCGGCGGCTTTGGCATCGCCTTCACCCCGAATTTTCTCAGCATCTTTGTACGCTTCCGCCATGATGACAGTGGCTTCACGGTCAGCGATAGCTTTGATTTTCTCGGCTTCGCGTTGACCACCAGAACGAAACTCTTGGGCAACACGCTGGCGTTCGGAACGCATCCGTTGGTATACCGAGTCACTTACCGTATCAGGAAAGTCGATTTTACTCACGCGTACGTCGATGATTTCGATACCTAACTGTTTTGCGATTTCGTTCGCTTTGACTTCCAAACCATGCATGATGTTGTCGCGTTCAGCAACAAGGGCTTCTTCGATGGTGCGGCGGCTAAATTCGTTGCGCAAGCCATCTTTCATGATTTGCTCCAAGCGGTTTTCTGCATCACCAATGCGTCCGCCGCCTGTGGAGCGGTAAAACGCAGAAAAATCTTGAATACGCCATTTAACGAAGAAATCTACCATGACATATTTCTTTTCTCCAGTCAGGAAACGTTCCGAATTGGAGGTGAAGGTCTGAATTTGTGCTGGAAATTTGCTTACCGTATGAATAAAGGGTATGCGAAAGTGCAAACCAGGTTGGATGTCGGCATTCACAATTTCGCGGAACTTAAAGAGGATAGCCCGCTCACGCTGATCAACCGTGTACAAAGAGCTGTACAGCAATAACGCGATTGCGCCGATAACCGTGTAGATAAGGTTTCTAGTTTCCATTAGCGACCCTCCCGCATGGTAGACGTTTCAATACGAGGTGGACGAGCAGCGTTGTTAGCAGCGCCAGTGGCTGGCGGTGTTGGTGCAGTTTGAGGTGCATTGCTGTCTTTCGGTTTGTCAGGCGCATTGGTTGGTAAAGTAGGCAATGCTTGAGCCGCAGCGGCTGCCACACTTTTATCACCAACATTGGATTGGGCTGTTGGGTCTAAAGGCAAATACATCATGTTATTGCTTTTGGTGGTATCAACGACCACTTTACGGCTACCCGCCATGACGTTTTCCATGGTTTCTAAATACAGACGTTCTCGTGTGATGTCCGGTGCTTTGCGGTATTCCGCGACCAATTGTGAGAAACGCGCTGCGTCACCTTCTGCCTTAGCAATGGTTTCTTGTTTGTAACCATCGGCTTCTTCGAGCAAACGTGCCGCTCGGCCTTTGGCTTCAGGAACGACTTTTTTGGCATAAGTATCTGCTTCGTTTTGGAAGCGATTTGCGTCTTCACGCGCACGATTAGCGTCATCGAAAGCATCTTTGACTTCGGTGGGAGCTTCCGCATAAGTCAGGTTAACTTTGATGATTTGCAAACCGGACTTGTAGTTGTCAAGAACGCCTTGCATCAGGGTTTGTGCATCAATGGCAATCTGTTCACGGCCTTCTTTGAGAATAAAGTCCATGTCATTACGCCCGACAACTTCGCGTGTTGCACCGCGCATGACTTGATACAGTGTGCCTTGGGTTTGATCGGCTGCGAAGTCTACATTTCGTACATTAAAGGCGTAATCTTGGGGGTTACGAATTTTGTATTGTACGGAAACGGCAATATCTATGATGTTTTCGTCTTTTGTGAGCATGGTGCTGCGGTCTTGTGCGCTGCGGTTTTGCTCGACATCAATGATTTCGGTGGTTTCAATCGGATAAGGTAAGTGCCAATGCAAGCCAGCCCCTGTGGTAGCTTGATAAGCTCCCAAACGCATGACTAATGCTTGTTGACGTGCATCAACGGTGTAAAAACCAGATAGTAACCAGCCACCAGTTAGCAAAACCAATAGGCCAACAACACCTTTCGTACCGTTGTTATTATCCTGAGGTGAACCGCCGCGTCCAGAGCCGAATAGCCCACCCAAAGTTTGATTGAGTTTGCTAAGCACTTCGTCGACTCCATCTTTGTTATTGCGGTTTTTCCCTGTCCAAGGGTCTTGTTGATTTCCTCCCGGTTCATTCCAGGGCATGGGTTTACTCCTAAATGTTCTGTCTTAATTCAAAGTGTACTAAAGCATACCAGATTCAGTGCGTGGGTACTCAATTCATCCCTGAAAAAGCGGGGGCGAAATGTTACAACAACTGCACCGTAATGAAGAAAATTTTAAAAACGAACTATATTATTGATAAGACGACCTTAATACCAATATGGATGCCGATAATATGTCTAAAGGACTAGAAGTACGTCATGTGCAGAGTATTTTTTTTCCTGAACACCAGCGAAATACCTTCCATCGCCTGAATCTGGAGTACCTTGTGCCATTGCAGGCCATGAACCGCCAGCAGGTTTATAGTTTGCTAGAAACGGGCATTCGTCGCAATTTAATCCGCATGGGAAGTGTGGATGATGTCCTACATAGCCTGCGCCCGCAAGTCGAAGTATTGGCATCGCAGGTTGCTACGCAGGGGTTGCACTTGCTCAAAGGGCGGGAACACTTGCGTAGACAATTGCTGCAAACGTGCAATGGGAGTTTTACCTTGTACCGTGCGGGAATGGAAGCGGATTTTGCCAGTAAAAAACTGTCCGAATCTTTGGTTGTGTGTTCATCCGATGCGCAGCAGCACTTGTTGTTGGCAGAACACATGTTGAAAGATGCGTTGCGCGTTAATTATTACGATTATCGCGCCCGTTTTGAACTGGGCTGGATGTATCAGTTTTTGTGCGGACGTTTACAAGATGCAGAATTTCACTTCAATTTAGCCGCGAATCAGGCACAAAGTCGTGATCCCTCATTTGCTATGTTTATTTTGCGCCATTTAGCAGACGTGCGTTATGGCTTGCAGAATTTCGGTGGTGCGGTGGAGGTGAGTTTACACGTCTTGCACATGCACCCTAACCCTGATACGGAA
>CAZTUZ010000215.1:0-4579 GCA_964617055.1 uncultured Thiothrix sp. | reverse complement strand
CATGTGATGCGTCAGCAAGCCCAAAAAATACGGGGTTGGGGCTTTTAGCATGACTACTAAGGTATGGGCATCGCTGGCTTTAACGCCAATGCTCGTGGGATCGGTGTTTTTGCCTTTGCTGAAGTCTTCCGCGCCAACCATTGACCATAAAATAAAAGCGTATTGTGAGGCGGTGCTAGGGGCTAAAGCGCGTCGCCATGCGTAAACGAAGTCGTCAGCGGTTAAAGGTGAGCCATCCGACCATTGTGCGTCGCGGCGTAAGTGAAAGGTGTAGGTTTTACCATCGCTGCTGATGTCCCATGTTTCAGCTACACCCGCTTCGGGTTTGCCGTCCGCGCTATCCGTGAGTAAACCTTCAAATAAATCACGTTCGATATTGGCTTCGGGAACGCCGCTAGACTGGTGGAAATCGAGTGTTTCGGGTTCTGCGCCATTACCGCGTTGTAATACAGTGGTGGCGTAAGCGGTGTGAAAGGATAAGCAAGCTGCAAAAGCTAAAGCAGTAGAAAGTTTGCGCGTTGGCTGCATAAAGCTTCCTAGTTTTTGGGTGTTATTCAGGAATGGTGGTCAGGATATTATGACAGAATAACACGCCCGAAAAGCAGACTCTTCGGGCGCGAGGTCAACACACTTTCGTGTGGCAATCAGGTTTCCTTAGCGTCTGGATTTGCCTGATTTACGATTCGACTTTTTTCCGGTGGGTTCTCCTTGTGCAGGAGCTGCCGGAGTTTCTACGACAGGGGCCGTTTCTGTTGCGGGTGTCGCTTCTGCCGCTGGAGCTTCAGGGGCAACTTCTGCTACGGCTTCGATAGCGGCTGGGATTTCAGGCAATTTGGTTTCTGGCAAGACAGGGGTTGGTTCACCCAGTTTTGCTTTAACGTAAGTACCAGGAGCGGCTTCGATGACGGCTAATTTGCTTGCACCTGGAACACGCGCTGCAACTTCTTCATTATTGGATAATGAACGTACCCAACGATCCCATTCCGGCCACCATGAACCCATGTGAGATTCGGCTTTGGCTAACCATTCATCAGGATTTTCGGGTAACTCTGTGCCCAAACGGTAGCCGTATTTATTGGCTGCTGGCGGGTTGATGATGCCTGCAATGTGACCCGAACCACCGAGGATAAAGCGTACATCGCCGCCGAATAAACGCGCACCCATGTAGGTGGATTTCCACGGCGCAATGTGGTCTTCAATGGTGGAGATAAAGCACGCAGGTACTTCAATTGTACCCACATCCAAACCAATGCCATCCACGCTCAGGGCTTTGGGTTGGCACAATTGGTTGTTCAGGTACAGATTACGCAGATACCATGAGTGCATTTTCGCAGGCATACGTGTGGAATCAGAGTTCCAGTACAGCAAGTCAAACGGACGTGGGTCATTGCCTAACAGGTAGTTATTGACGTAGAACGACCAGATTAAGTCATTCGCACGCAATAAGTTAAACGTACCCGCCATGATGCTGCCATCCAAGAAGCCAGCATCGTTCATTTTGTCTTCCAGACCTTTAATCTGTGCATCGTCAATGAACAAGCCCAACTCACCTGGTTCGGAGAAGTTGATCATGGTGGTGAAGAATGTCGCACTTTTAATGCGGGTATCGCCAATCGCTTTGCAGTACGCCAAGGTTGAAGTCAGTAATGTACCGCCAATGCAATAGCCAATCGCATTCACTTCCGCTTCACCAGTGTCGTATTGAATCGCATCCAGTGCATTGCGTACCGCGTGGATGTAATCTTCAAAACCTGTTTCGGCGTAAGTTTCATCAGGGTTGACCCACGAAATGACGTAAACGGTGTGACCTTGGTCAACCAGCCATTTCAACAGGGAATTTTTCGGTTGCAAGTCCATGATATAGAACTTGTTGATCCACGGTGGAACGATCAACAATGGACGTTTCAGGACATTTTCCGTGGTCGGTGTGTATTGGATCAACTGGAACATGCGGTTTTGGAATACGACTTTGCCTGGGGTTGCCGCAATGTTTTCACCCAGTTTGAACGCGCTTGCGTCAGTCATGCGAATACGCAATTGACCTTTGCCTGCTTCCAAATCTTCCAGCATGTTTTTCAAGCCGTGAACCAAGTTCGCGCCATTGGTCGCACGGATTTTCTCGATAACCGCTGGGTTGGTCAGTGCGAAGTTAGTCGGTGACATCGCATCTAACGCACGCTCGGTGAAGAACTTCACACGTTCGGCAGTACGATCATCCATCCCTTCGGCGGAGGAAATCAGTTGGCGTGTCCAGTCGGAAGCCAGCAGGTAAGATTGCTTAATCACGTCGAAAATCGGCTTAGTTGCCCAATCTTCATGGCTAAAGCGGCGGTCAGACTTCGGTTCTTTGATCACTGGGTCGGTTGGTTGCCCACTGAAAAAGCTCATCATGGCTTTTTGGCTCAGTTCCATCGACTTTTGCCAGAATGCCATGTTCGTTTCGATAACTTTTTGTGGGTTTTTCGCTAAAGCTTCCAACCACTCGCTGTAAGCGTCACGCAGGTTGAAAGGGTCAAAAGCGATATTCTCATAAGACTTGGCAAAGCCTGACATGATTTCTTCAACCTGTTTGAAGTTCTCTTGCAGCTCTTTGGCAACGGATGCAAATCCTAAAGCATTGATCGGATTCTGATCGTTATCGGCCATTGGTTTCTCCTTTGGTAGCGGTATAGAAGCCTCTGAACACAGCAGCTCCTGTGTTTGGTTCTGTGGTGATTATACGGAAATAATGCGCTGCATCATCCGAAAATAACGCATTAGATTCTTCAAAATACGCGGGGAAACCCCATTTTTCCCCCAAAACCCGCATTTTGGTTATTTTTTGATCTTTCGACATGTCCGTTTGTGGGCAATACAATCTGTACGATGATGAGTGGGTTCTAGATCGTGTATAATGCTAACCCCTACTAAGTTCGGTAGCTTGTGGTCAATATAAAGAAGTGCTTATCATGAAAAACGCTATGATTAGGTTAGTATTCGCAAGCAGTATGGGGTTAAGTGCCTGTACTACCACGCCTGCACCCCAAAATGAACCATTACCCGCAGGCTGTACGTCACAAGCACAAGTTGATGAGTTTAAAAAACAAATTGCCGATTTTTATGATGAAAAAGATGTATTGAAAAAGATTGTAAACCCTCTTGATCACCAAACTTATGATTGTCTGCGGATTGAAAAACAACCCAGCCTGAAAAATAGCGGGTTGAGTGCCAAAGACATTCCCCGTCATCCTGCGGGTTTTCCTGATGCGCCAAAGCCATTAGCCAATGATCCTAATAGCTGTCCTGAAGATACCGTGCCATTTACCCGCCCAACTTTGCGTGAATTGTGTAATCCTCCTTTAGCGAAAAAATCTGCACCACCACGTCCATAATCCTGCTGTTAGCAATAATGAATTAAGGGTTTTAATGCTATGAAATACACGCAAGTTTGGCTTTACGGTATTCTAAGCTTGGGTGTATTCCAATGGGTGTTGCGGATTACGAGAAAGTTAATGTGGCTAATATTGGGATGCAAGTTTCAAATAAACTGAAGTATCAAAAAGTCGATAAAGCGACATGAGCTATTACTAGGACGGATGAATGTTGTTTATTAAACCCAGTTTTCTAGCCAAGTCAGAGGCTAGCAAGATGTTTAGCGTGTCAATGCCATGAACACTTGTGGGAGTTTTTCGGGTAGGCGTTGCACATTATCCACGACGCTATAACGTTTACCGAAAATGCCTTTGACATAATCGTCGGCGCGTGGGGTGCTGAGGTTTTGTAATGCGCTTGGCAGTTGCGACGATGCGATGTAATATCATATACGATATGAAATTTGTAATTGATACCAACGTCATTATTGCTGGATTCCGTTCAAGAAATGGTGCATCTTTTCAGCTTTTACAACGCATTTGGGATGGTAGTTTGCCGTTTCTGTTGTCCGTGCCGCTTGTACTGGAGTACGAAGATGTGCTGAAAAGGTCAGATAACCTTGCTGTGATGAATTTGACACTGGATGAGGTGGATACGGTGTTGGATGTTTTGTGTCTGCGTGGTGAGGAAACTCAAATCCATTATTTGTGGCGACCGCAACTGACTGATGCAAAAGATGACATGGTATTGGAGCTTGCAGTTAATGGTATGGCAGAGGCTATTGTGACCTTTAATGTGAGGGATTTCCAACCAGCAGCATCGCATTGGAACGTCGCTACAATTACCCCCGGTGAATGCCTGCGCAACCTGAAACAACGAGAGGTGTAAATATGAGCCAATATGCACTGCGCCTGCCAGACTCCCTGTTGAAGCAAGCGCGTAAAACCGCGAAACGTGATCGCGTTTCCATGAATCAATTGTTTATTACTGCCATTGCGGAAAAACTTGCGGTGTTGGAAGCGGAAGATTTGCTTCGTCAGCGAGCTGCGCGGGCAGATTTGAGCGCGTTCGAGCGCATCCTTGACCGTGTAGCGGATGTTGCCCCCTTGTTAGGCGATGAAATCATCAGTTAGCGTCGATGATTGTTCAATCAAACCAGATTCAGCGTGTCAGTGCCATGAACACTTGTGGGAGTTTTTCGGGTAGGCGTTGCACATTATCCACGACG
>CAZTUZ010000214.1:0-4617 GCA_964617055.1 uncultured Thiothrix sp. | reverse complement strand
TCTGAACAGGCGCAGGATATTTTCTATGTCACGACCCGTAATGGCGAACGCATTACGGACACTAAACAACAGCGTATTATTCGGGAAACCCTCGAACAAGCACTGAAAGTCGACTAAGCAGTACCAAAAAAGCCCCATCATTAGTGATACACTAAACGATGGGGCAAACTCAAAAAACCACTTGAAAATCTTAACTGGCTTTGGCAATACGCCCTTGCTGATATTCCGTACTACGCATTTCGTTTAAACGACTCATAGCACGTTGAAATTCAAATTTCAGTTTTTCACCTTTGTATAAATCGGTTAATTTAAATTCTGTTGGGAAAATAAATTGCACATGACGGTCATATAACTCGTCAATTAGGTTTAAGAAACGCCGTGCGGCTTCTTCGTGTTCGGTGCTTAATTCGTGTAAACCGGACATGACGATATAATCAAAACGCAAGGCTAATTCAATGTAATCACGGGTAGAACGTGCTGTTTCACACAAGGTTTTAAAATCAAACCACACAATATTATCTGCAATTTGGTGTGTGGGTAATACACGGCCTTGTACAGTAATGTCTTTACCGATTTCAATTTTGCCTATTGCTAGTTCGGCAAAACGTTTATTTAATTCTTGCTCAATGCGAACCGCGCCTTCATCTTCTAAAAAACTGTCCTCGCTGGCTTTTTTCAGCATTCGATAATCCATGCGATTATCCAATTCCACCACATGCGTGTATTGCTTTAATAAAGCAATCGCGGGTAAGAAACGTTCGCGCTGTAAACCATTCAAATACAGATCATCAGGCACACGGTTGGAGGTGGTCACTAAAGTGATGCCATGTTTGAACATGGCATCTAACAGACCGTGCAATAACATCGCATCCACAATGTCCATAACGTGAAATTCATCCACGCAGAACAAACGCACGTCTTCTGCCAATTTCTTGACAAGCGCATCCAACGGATTGCGATGCATCGCGAGTTTTTTCAGTTCTTCGTGAATGAAGAACATGAAATGGTGGTAGTGCATCCGCCGCTTTTCAGTCAGCGGGATGCGTGAATAGAACGTATCCATTACCCACGTTTTACCGCGCCCTACGCCGCCCCATAAATAGACACCGCGTACAGGTTCGATAATGACTTCCTCGTTTCCACCGAATAACCCGAGGAACTTTTTCTTTGGTTGCACAGTGGGGCGGGGCTGCATTAATCCATCCCACACTGTTTGCAAAACACTTATCGCATCCAGTTGCGCAGGGTCTTTTTTAATTAGCCCATCGGCAACAGCGTCGTGATAATGTTTTAGTAATGGCATAACGTCCTATTCACTCTTTTCAATTACTTGGAAAGACCCAAAGCACCTAACACCAGTTCTTCCTGTTGTTTAGCGTGAACTTTCGGGCTACCCACCGCTGGCGACGCGGAAGCCGGACGGCTTACCACATCCAAACGCGCAACATTGCCCAATACTTGACGCAATGCTGGTTGAATACTCAACCATGCACCTTGGTTCAGCGGCTCTTCTTGACACCAAACGTTGACTTCAACATTCGGATAACGGTCTAAAATGGCGTTCATGTCGACTTCTGGGAATGGATACAATTGTTCCACACGGACAATTGCAACATCTTCCAGACCTGCCGCGCGGCGTTTTTCCAACAAATCGTAGTAAACCTTACCGCTACACATGACCAAACGGGTGACTTTTTGTGGATCAAGCCCGTCGATCTCATCGATCACGTTTTGGAAACCACGCTCAGTCAAATCTTCGATGCTATTAACCGCTAATGGATGACGCAGCAAGCTTTTCGGTGTCATCACGATCAATGGCATACGGCAGTCACGCAACATTTGGCGACGCAACATGTGGAAAGCTTGCGCTGGGGTACTGGGTACGCAAACTTGCATGTTGTCTTGTGCACACAACTGCAAATAACGTTCCAAACGCGCTGAAGAGTGCTCAGGACCTTGACCTTCAAAGCCGTGTGGCAACAACATAACCAGACCACACAAACGACCCCATTTTTGCTCACCAGAGCTGATGAACTGGTCGATAACCACTTGCGCACAGTTAGCGAAGTCACCGAATTGCGCCTCCCAAATGGTCAATGTATCGGCTTCAGTGGTTGCATAACCGTATTCAAAGCCCAATACCGCTTCTTCTGACAGCAAGGAGTCGATAACCACGAATGGTTTTTGATCCGCTGACAGGTGTTGCAACGCAACGTAAGTCGAACCGGTGTCTTGCTCATGGAATACCGCATGACGGTGGAAGAATGTACCACGTCCACAGTCTTCACCCGATAAGCGCACTGGGTAGCCAGCTTCAATCAAGGTGGCATAAGCCAAGTTTTCGCAGAAGCCCCAATCCATTGCTTGCTCGCCAGCCGCCATTTTTTTACGGTCAGCGACGATACGCGCCACACGCGAGTTCAGTTTGAAATCAGCAGGGTAAACCGTGAGCTTTTCACCCAACGTTTTAACCGTTTCCGCCGTGATGGTTGTGTCGACGGGCATGTCCCAAGTACCGCCGTGGTAACGTTTCCAGTTCACAGGGAATTGGTTTTGTACCGCGCCTTTTTCCAGCAATTGTGGAACGGTTGGGATACCGTCAGTCAATTGTTGGCGAATGCGTTGCACGCGCTCTTGGGCATTTTCCGCTGTAATGACGTTTTCTGCCGTCAATTGCTTAGCATAACGTTCACGGGTCGTCGCCATTGCACGGATTTTGCGATACATCACAGGCTGGGTTGCGGAAGGTTCATCCGCTTCGTTGTGCCCGTGACGACGGTAGCAAACCAAGTCAATCACAACGTCTTTGTTGAACGTATTGCGGTAATCCAATGCAATTTGCGTCACCAGCACCACCGCTTCTGGGTCATCACCATTGACGTGGAAGACAGGTGAGTCAACCATTTTGGCAATGTCAGTACAGTAGTAAGTGGAACGAGCATCCGCCGCCGCGCTGGTCGTAAAGCCCACTTGGTTATTGATGACGATATGAACAGTACCACCCGTGCGATAGCCGCGAGTGTCTGCCATTTGCATCATTTCCATGTTCACGCCTTGACCCGCGAACGCCGCGTCACCGTGCAGCACGACTGGCACGATTTTGTCATCAGCGTTTTCTGTCCAACGGTCTTGACGCGCACGCACTGCACCTTCAACCACTGCACCGACGATTTCCAAATGCGATGGGTTGAATGCCATTGCAACGTGAACCGGACCACCCTTGGTTTGCAGGTCAGAGGCATAACCCATGTGGTATTTTACGTCACCAGTACGACCGTCGTTTTTGTATTTGCCTTCAAACTCACCGAACAACATGGCAGGCGATTTACCCAACACGTTGACCAGTACGTTCAAACGACCACGGTGCGCCATGCCGATCACGATTTCTTGTGTACCGACTTCACCCGAATGTTGAATCAAGGTGTGTAACATCGGAATCAAGCTTTCGCCACCTTCCAATGAGAAACGTTTTTGACCGACATAGTTAGTGTGCAAGTAACGCTCTAAACCTTCGGCTGCGGTCAGCAAATCCAGAATTTCACTTTTCTGTTCTTTGCTGTACTGCGGAGTAGAACGCACGCTTTCTAAGCGTTGTTGAATCCAGCGTTTTTGCTCAGTGCTGGTGGTGTGCATGTATTGCACGCCAATGTGACCACAATAGGTTTGTTCCAATTGTTTGATAATGTCACGCAGCGTCATTTGGTCGGGCGCGACCAAAGAACCCGTGTTGAACGTAGTGTTCAAATCGGTTTCGCTTAGAGAATGGTATTCCAGCGTCAGTTCTTTAACAAAAGCGGGAGTATTCTCGTCGAGTGGGTTGGTTTTTGCGTGGAAGTGACCTTGGAAACGGTAAGCATTGATTAATTGCAGAACTTTAACTTGCTTACGTTCTTGTTCCAGATTGCTGGTGTCATTGATGGATTGTACAGCATAAGCCTGAGGCTTTGCGGCATAAGCACGGAAGAAATCTTTAACAGGGGTGTGGCGGGATTCTTGACCTGTTACTTGTGGCAGCGTATCGAAATAATCGCGCCAAGTGTCAGGAACAGAAGCTGGGTTTTCCAGATAGCTCTCATACATTTCCTCCAGATATATGATGCTATTCCCGTCTAGTTGTGTGTCAGCATTATAGGCCACAACCTGCCCTTCTCCTTTATGCATATTTCAAACCTACGTTGATGGGTAAATATCAAATCAATAACGCTCGACTTGACGCGACGCAGCAATCTAGTGCATTGTCGACAAACCTGCTATGCAACAGTGCAAATGTGTTTTGTTTGCCAAGCCGAACCCTGTGACTCTGTTTTATTTTGCGCGGCATTATAGCCCTAAAGTGTCAACAATGTCAGGATGTTTTACTTGAAAAAACGGTGCTTATCGGTATTATTGTCAACACAACGTACAAGATGTCGACAGTTATGAGGTTGCACCATGGGGTTTCTTTCGGCCTGCCATATGCAGGAGCCGGTGACGATTGCAGACAAGCTTTTTCTTGATCTGCGACGCGCCATTCTGGCAGGTGAAATCCCTGCTGGGAAAAAGATAAGTGAACCCGAACTCGCTGGTATATACGGTGTCAGTCGAGGTTCATTACGAGAAGCTATTAGTAAGTTAGAA
>CAZTUZ010000213.1:0-4642 GCA_964617055.1 uncultured Thiothrix sp. | reverse complement strand
CGGTCTGCTGGGTCGCAAACTAGGTATGACCCGGATATACGGTGAAGATGGTGGTTCCACCCCCGTCACTGTGCTTGAGATTGCTGCAAACCGCGTTTCCCAAGTCAAGACGGTGGAGACGGATGGTTACAACGCCATTCAGTTGTCCACAGGTGAGAAAAAGTCTTCCCGCGTTTCCAAGTCGGAAGCTGGTCATTTTGCCAAAGCAGGCGTGCCGGCGGGTACTTTTGTTCGCGAGTCGCGGGTGGAAGATGCGTCAGGGTACGAACTGGGTGCTGAGCTTGCAGTAAGCATGTTTGAAGTTGGGCAAATGGTTGATGTAACAGGAACTAGCAAAGGTAAAGGCTTTGCGGGCGTTCTGAAACGCTATCATTTTGCTGGTCAAGATCGCTCACACGGTAACTCTTTGTCACACCGTGCTCCAGGTTCCATTGGTCAAAACCAGTCTCCGGGTCGTGTATTCCCTGGTAAAAAAATGGCTGGACATCTGGGTGCTACACAGCGTACCGCTCAGAATTTGGAAGTGGTGCGTGTAGACGCTGAGCGCAATCTGTTGCTGGTTAAAGGCTCCGTTCCCGGTGCTGTAAACGGCGATGTGGTTGTCAAGCTGTCGGTTAAGGCATAAAGGTGGCAACAATGGAATTACAAGTTGCAAATGGCGGCTCTGTTGCAGTAAACGAAAACGTTTTTGCGCGTGAGTTCAATGAAGGTCTGGTGCATCAAGCCGTGGTGGCCTATATGGCTGCTGGTCGTGCTGGTACAAAAGCACAGAAGACTCGCTCTGATGTTAGCGGCGGTGGTTCAAAACCATTCCGCCAAAAAGGTACTGGTCGTGCGCGTGCTGGTACTATCCGTAGCCCACTGTGGCGCACGGGTGGTAAGTCATTCGCCGCGCGTCCGCGTGACTTTACCCAAAAATTGAACAAGAAAATGTACCGCGCGGCAATGCGCTCCATTTTCTCTGAATTAGTTCGTCAAGAGCGTCTGATTATTGTAAATGGTTTTGATGTTGCAGAACCAAAAACAAAAATCATGCTGGCAAAACTGAAAGAATACGGTTCAAACGATGCACTGTTGGTTTCAGACATTGATGATGTCAATGTGTTGTTATCGGCGCGTAACATTCCTTACTGTGAAGTTGCGACTGTTGCTGGTTTAAATCCGGTAAGTTTGATCGGTCACGAAAAAGTCGTTGTTACCGTCGCTGCTATCGAAAAAATTCAGGAGTGGCTGGCATGAGCATTGAGCGTCTCTATCATGTATTGGTTGCTCCTCGTGTGACAGAAAAAACTGTTGCAGCAGCGGAAAAAGCGAACCAGTACGTTTTCAAAGTTGCAAAAACTGCAACTAAGCAAGAAATCAAGAGTGCTGTCGAGACTTTATTTGAAGTCCAAGTTGATAAAGTACGTACCATCAACGTAAAAGGCAAGCAGAAAAACTTCGGTCGTCGCAGCGGTCAACGCAGTGACTGGAAAAAAGCTTATGTAAGCTTGGCTGAAGGTTTCTCACTGGATGCGGCAGCGGAATAAGGTAAGGGTGAATCATGGCAGTCGTTAAGGCAAAACCAACATCTCCCGGTCGCCGTTTTCAGGTTAAAGTTGTAAATAAAGAGCTGCACAAAGGCTCTCCCTGGAAAGCACTGGTAGAAAACCAGCGTAAAAGCGGTGGTCGTAACAACACAGGACGTATTACTACACGCCATGTCGGTGGTGGTCATCGTCAGCACTATCGTCTCATCGACTTTAAACGTCGCAAAGATGATATCGGTGCAAAAGTTGAGCGTCTGGAGTACGATCCGAATCGTAGTGCAAACATTGCGTTGTTGTTGTATGCAGACGGTGAGCGTCGCTACATCATCGCGCCAAAAGGTTTGAGTGCAGGTGCTGAAGTTATTTCAGGGCAACATGCGCCGATCGTTGTTGGCAATTCTTTGCCAATGCGTAATATCCCTGTTGGTACAGTAATTCACTGTATCGAGATGAAGCCAGGCAAGGGTGCTCAGTTAGCGCGTTCTGCTGGTGCATCGGCGCAGTTGATCGCTCGTGAGGGTGCTCACGCAACGATCCGTTTACGCTCTGGTGAAATGCGTAAAGTGCCAATCGATTGCCGTGCAACTATCGGTGAAGTTGGTAACTCTGAGCATAGCCTGATTAAATTGGGCAAAGCTGGTGCAAAACGCTGGCGTGGTGTTCGCCCGACTGTTCGTGGTGTTGTAATGAACCCGGTAGACCATCCACACGGTGGTGGTGAAGGTCGTACCTCTGGTGGTCGTCATCCAGTTACACCTTGGGGTGTTCCGACCAAGGGTTACAAGACTCGTAGTAATAAACGCACTGACAATATGATTGTCCGTCGCCGGAACAAGAAGTAAGAGGATTAAACAGTGCCACGTTCACTAAAAAAAGGTCCTTTCGTTGACCATCACCTGATGAAGAAGGTTGAAACGGCTAAAGCCGCTAACGACCGTCGTCCGATCAAAACATGGTCACGCCGCTCCATGATTCTGCCTGAGTTTATTGGGCTGACATTGGCGGTGCATAACGGTAAGCAGCATGTTCCGGTGCTGGTTAATGAAAATATGGTAGGTCACAAATTGGGTGAGTTTGCATTAACTCGCTCTTATCGTGGTCACGTCGCCGACAAGAAGTCGAAGTAAGAGGTAGAGATGGAAGTTGCAGCTCGTTTGCGCTTTGCGCGTATTTCACCTCAAAAGTGCCGACTGGTCGCTGATCAGATTCGTGGACTGCCTGTAGATAAGGCACTGAATGTTTTGACATTTAGTCCTAAAAAAGGCGCGGTAATCCTGAAAAAAGTTCTGGAATCTGCCATCGCCAATGCTGAGCACAATGAAGGTGCGGATGTTGATGAACTGCGTGTTGTGCGCATTTTCGTTGACCAAGGTCCGACCTTGAAGCGTGTTATGCCGCGTGCTAAAGGTCGTGCTAACCGCATCCTGAAGCGCACCAGTCACATTACCGTCGCTGTCGGCGAGAAATAAGGTTTTAGTATGGGTCAGAAAGTACATCCAACCGGTATCCGTCTTGGCATCGCAGCAGACTGGCGTTCCAAGTGGTACGCTGAAGGCAAGGATTATGCCAATTTCTTGCATAAAGACTTGGAAGTTCGCGCATTCTTAAAGAAAAAGCTGAAAGAAGCATCTGTCAGCCGTATTCAGATCGAACGCCCTGCAAAGTCGGCGTTTATCACGATCCACACTGCGCGTCCGGGCGTTGTTATCGGTAAGCAAGGTGCGGATATTGAGAAGTTGCGTGCAGAGACGGCTGCTATCTTAGGTTTGAACGTCAACAACGTTAAACTGAATATCGAAGAAATTCGTAAGCCTGAACTGGATTCTCAATTGGTTGCTGAAAGTATCGCTAGCCAGTTGGAGCGTCGTATCATGTTCCGTCGCGCAATGAAGCGTGCTGTTAGCAATGCTATGCGCTTAGGTGCGTTGGGTGTGAAGGTTAGCGTTGCAGGTCGTTTGAACGGTGCAGAAATCGCGCGTACTGAATGGTATCGCGAAGGCCGTGTGCCTCTTCATACGCTGCGTGCGGACATCGACTACGCTACTGCGGAAGCACTGACTACCTATGGTATTATCGGTGTGAAGGTTTGGATCTACAAAGGCGAAGTCTTTGACCTAGAGCAAAAGCAGCAGCAAGCCAGCCAGCCTCAAAATCAAGGCCAAGGCCGGAAGAAGAAGTGATAGAGGTTTGAGATGTTACAGCCCAAAAGAACCAAATTCCGCAAACAGTTCAAAGGCCGCAATCGTGGTCTAGCACTGGCGGGTAGCAAAGTCAGCTTCGGTGAGTATGGTTTAAAAACTACTGAACGTGGTCGTCTGACAGCGCGTCAAATTGAATCTGCACGTCGTGCAATTAATCGTTACGTTCGTCGTGGCGGTAAAATCTGGATTCGTGTCTTCCCTGACAAACCTATCAGCAAAAAGCCGTTAGAAGTGCGTCAAGGTAAAGGTAAAGGGAATGTTGAGTACTGGGTTGCGTTAGTTCAGCCTGGCAAGGTTCTCTACGAGATCGAAGGTGTGGCAGAAGAAATCGCACGCGAGGCATTCCGCCTTGCAGCCGCGAAACTGCCAGTTAAGACTACGTTTGTTTCCCGTCAGGTGATGTGATGAAGGCAGCCGAACTGAAGCAAAAAACAGCCGATGAATTGAAAGTCGAGCTGGTTGAAAACTTGAAAGAGCAGTTCAAACTGCGTATGCAAAAAGCGGCTGGTCAGTTGTCACGTCCTTCCGAAGTGAAGCGTGTGCGTCGTCAGATTGCCCGAATCAAGACAGTACTTGCCCAAAAGCAAGTAGCAGGTGAGTAAGATGAGCGAAGAAAAAGTCGAGCGCAGTTTGATGGGTCGCGTAGTCAGCGACAAAATGGATAAATCCATCGTAGTGTTGTTAGAACGTCAAGTAAAACATCCTATGTATGGCAAGTTTATTAAGCGTTCTAAAAAATATCATGTTCACGATGAAAATAACGAATGTCGTGAAGGCGATGTTGTTATGTTCAAGGAATGCCGTCCTTTGTCTAAAACAAAGCACTGGACCTTGATCAAAGTTGTTGAACGCGCCCCAGGCCAGGCATAAGGGACGGAGAACATAAATGATCCAGATGCAATCTATTCTTAA
>CAZTUZ010000212.1:0-4703 GCA_964617055.1 uncultured Thiothrix sp. | reverse complement strand
CCGACCATGCTCGTATGAAGGACGAATACAGCGAGGAAGAATTGCGCCGCGAAGAGTGGGACAAAGCCGAAAAGCGCGGTATTGAGAAAGGCTTGGAAGCAGGGCGTAAAGAGGGGTTAGAGGAAGGAAAACGCGAAATTGCACGCAACCTTTTGGATGTGCTGGACGATGCCACGATTGCCTTGAAAACAGGGCTAACTGCCGACGATGTGCGGCAATTACGGCAATAAAATCCAGTTTTTATTGAGCGGCGCACCAAATATGCGGTAACAGTGCAGCCTAACGTTGTTGCTGCATGTTCGGCGGGTTGTTTGATGACACTTCGTCCTACAAAGTCTGTTTCTTAATCTTGTTCATGTGTTATTCTGCAAACCAATAAATATTATTAATTGGACGAGATTTTGTCCCTTATTTGTCTATTAGGGTAACTATGCAACCACAAACCACCCCATCCGATGATCGCATTGCGGCGATTGATGTGCTGACGCAAGCAGAATTTCAGGAACAACAAGCCACGTTGCTCCAGCAAGCTGTGTTCGGTGATGCTGATAATGCGCAACGAACTGGCGAACTGATTACGCGCTTCGTGAGGTCTTACGAACAGCACAAACGCGATATGCCATTGAATTTGTGGTTGATTCAGGAGTTTCGCTTATACCCAACGATTTGGGCAACTGAAGCCGAATTGGAAAGCACGGCGCGTGAAGTCATTCAAACGGTTGAAGCGAATAATGCCGCGAAAGCTTCGCTGTATGCTCATTTGGACAAGGGCAAAAGCCGTGAAAGTTGGTTAGCGAAAAACATCGAAGACGGCGCGAAAGCCGCAGGCGTGACCAATGTTGGCGCGTATGCATCGCAAATCGACACGGCATTACAGCAAGCCAACCGCGATATGCAGCGCACCATGACAACCAATGCGGGTGTGCCAAGCCTTAATCCCAATTTAGACGGTTTCATTGCCGAACAACACCACGTTGACACATTTAACATTGATGCCGCCGCTAAAGGCAGTGGTTATCGGGCTAAAGCATTAGTGCCGGATGGTACAACCTACGGTGAAAACTCGATGGACATTGGCATTTATGATGACAATGGCAAATTAGTAAAACGTTACCAAGTCAAATACGGGAAAGATGCCGATAGCACAGGCAAGTTATTTGAGAAAGGCGATTATCGTGGGCAACGAAAATTAGTTCCGGCTGATCAAGTCGAGCAATTAGAAAACGCCACCGATACCATTGAAATCGGTGACGTTAAATCCAAACCGTTGAGCAAAGCTGAAGCCAAAGCCTTACAAGAAAAAGTGCAGCGTGAAGCCGAAGCCAAACAATACGATTGGAATGATGCCAGCCGCATTGATATTGCCAAAAATATCGGTAAACAAGCCTTAATCGGTGCGGCATTGAATGCAGGAATGCAAGGCGCACGCATTATTGGGCGGCGCACTTGGAATTGGCTGACGGGCAAAGGTAATCCACCCGCCAGTGAAGATTTAAAAGAGTTTTTTGAAAGCTCTGTCAAAAGTGCAGCAAATGTTGGCGTACAGGTAGCGGTTTCCGGTGCGATTGTCGTCGCAGTAAAAAGCGGTTGGTTGGGGAAAGTCTTAAAAAATACCCCTGTCGGACGGGTTGTTAATGCCGCTTATGCGGGAATGGAAAATGCCAAAATCCTTTATAAATACGCTAAAGGCGAATTAAGCGGAACAGAAGCCCTAGATGCAATGGGCACAACCACTAGCAGCATGGTGGGAAGTTTAGCGGCAGCAGCAGCCGGAGCAGAATTAGGCGCGACAATCGGCACAGCGTTAGGGCCTGTGGGTACGGTCGTTGGTGGTTTAGTCGGCGGTGTAGTCGGCGGCATGGCGGGCAGCAAAATCGGGCAAGCGGTTTACGAAGGCGGCAAAGCCATTGTGAGTACGGCGGTTAGTGTTGTTAAAAGCGTGGCAACAACGGTAAGTAATGCCGTCAGTGCAGTAGCCAGCAAAGTGGGTGGGTTTTTTAGTAAGATTTTTGGTTAATTAGGAAAATAATAATGAGCGTTATTAAAACAATAAAATTTGATCTGCCAATTGATGGCGTAAAAGTCAAAAACTTGGAAGAGCTTCGTGATCATTTTACTATAGAAATTTTGGAGCTTTATCAGAATGGCTTGTTATTAAAGTGGTTGCGTTCGAGAAACATGGTTGAAGAGATTAGTTGCTTAGAATCTCTATCAAAAACGCTATCTCGTGTGCAGATGATGAAAGTATTTTGCGAGGTTTTCAAGGTTGATGCCGATGACATGATTATTACTGCTGCATTAGGAATGCCGCCGGAAAAAATGGAGCAGAACTTTCCTGAAATCAAACAGCAATACCGTGCCATTGCTCGCAAAGAAGAAAAAGACATCTGGCTTGCGGAAGAAGAGAAAAAACCAATAAGGATGGAACATTATCTGGTTTATAGAAATGGTATTGTAAAAGATACCAAAACCCATTTGATGTGGAAACAAAAGCCTGAAGTAGGAAAGTATAAGTGGGATGCTGCCATGAAGAAGTTTGGCAGCAATGTGAGTTTTGCCGGATATAACGATTGGCGAATGCCAACGATTGACGAATTAAAAACGTTGTTGAGTGAAAAAGATTCAAAAGAACTGAAAGTGTTTTTTGGATGGTCTGAAACATTTTGGTCGTCGTCCTCCTATGATAATTACTATGCGTGGAATGTCGATTTCGGCGGCGGCTACGATAACCGGAGCAATAAGGACTATGCGTATCAGGTTCGGTTGGTTCGTAGCGGACAGTGATTTGGCTTTTTGGTTATTTCAATCGGCTAAGCAAATAAAATAGAGAAATAGTTTATGCAACAGTTAATAACGACCGCGCGGGCTTACGTTGAGTCGCATTATCCGGCGTTGTATTTGGTGACGCATGAGGAGTATGAGGCGGATCAGTTAATCCGTGAGCTTGCGGATGGGCGTAAGATCATTGAGTGGAATATGGCGCGTGGTTTGGTGAATTTTAAAACCAAACAGCCGTTATTAGAATGGTGCGATTTAGCGGCAGCATTGGATAATGTATTGTCGCAGGATTTAGCCGAATCTTTTTTAGTTATTCGTGATGCACATTTGGGTTTGAAAGATTCGCCCGTGGCAATTGCGCGTTTGAAGGCGTTAATTAGCCGGATTTTGGCGGATGCTGAAGCGGTGGTGACGGTGTTTTTGGTGTCGTCGCAGCCGTTTATTCCGCGTGAGTTGGAAAAGTTTATTACGCTGTTTGATATGCCATTGCCGGATGAGTCGAGTATTCGGGATTTGGTGCGCCAATACGCGGAGGCTTATGAGCAGCCCATCAGTGAGGCGGATATGACTAAATTGGCATTGGCATTTCAGGGTTTGACGCGCTATGAAATCGGGCAGTTGATTAATCGCGGTTATCAGTGTGATGGTCATCTTGGCGTGGCGGATATTGATTTGGTGCAGGCGGAAAAAGCGCAGATTATTAAGAAAAGCGGTATTTTGGAAATGCTGCCTGTGCGCGAAAAATTAACGGATATTGGCGGTTTGGAGTCATTAAAGCCGTGGTTGCAGCAGAAAGCCAAGGTCATGGAGGATTGGTCAGCGGCGCGAGCGTTTGGGGTGGAAATGCCCAAAGGCGTGATGATTGTGGGGATGCCTGGTTGTGGTAAGTCGTTGACGGCGAAAGCGACGGCGGCGTTATTTAACCTGCCGTTATTGAAGTTGGACATGGGCGCGTTGATGGGGAAATACGTCGGCGAAAGCGAAGGCAATATGCGCCGTGCCATCAGGGTGGCGGAGGCGGTTAGCCCGTGCGTGTTGTGGGTCGATGAGGTGGAAAAAGCCTTTGTCGGCATTGGCAGCGGTGGCTCAGGTTCGGAGGTGGCGACGCGCTTGTTTGGTTATTTCTTAACGTGGATGCAGGAAAAAACTTCACAGGTATTCGTGATTGCTACCGCGAATGACATTTCCGCCTTGCCGCCGGAGTTATTGCGCAAAGGGCGTTTTGACGAGATTTTCTACGTTGATTTCCCCAATAAAACGGAGCGCGAGGCGATTTTTGAGGTGCATTTGCAAAAGCGTAAGAAGTTGACTTCACGCATTAATGTGCAACAGCTTGCCGAGAAAACCGACGGTTATTCGGGTGCGGATATTGAATCCGTTGTGACCGAAGCGATAGAGCAAGCTTTTGTGAATCAACGTGCCGAATTGGATACCGAACGCCTGCTGGTGGTTATCCGTAATACGCACCCGTTGCGCGAAGTGATGAAAGCTAAGGTGAAGGAGTACGAAGCCAAATTCGCCGAAATGAAGATCAAACGTGCTTCGCGGGGTTAATGTTAAACTCACAAGGCTGCTGAATGTGCAGCCTTTTCCCACCACGCATTTGCTACAATGTGCGTAAGTCATTCACTGGAAACCGCCCATGCAAGCCGTTGCTTCCCTGCGTTACGGGGTTATTTTCAAGAAAGCTTTTTCCCAGCCGGATGTGTTCACCGACTTTGTGAAGGACATTCTCGGCATTGACCTGATTATTGATCATGTGGAAACCGAAAAGTCGTTTCCGAGTGCGATTGGTAACGTGAATAATCACTTTGATTTGTTCGCCGAAGACAAAGTGAACCGGATTATCGTGGATATTCAGCACCGCCGTTACGCCGATCATTACCATCGTTTTTTGCATTACCATTGCGCCGCCTTACTCGAAC
>CAZTUZ010000211.1:2685-4731 GCA_964617055.1 uncultured Thiothrix sp. | reverse complement strand
CCGTCCAAATTCTCGCTTGAGTTCTTTATAAGCCTTATTATCCATTAAAATATTGTGGTCGCTATCTAACAGCACAACGATAGCTGGAGCAAGATCAAAAATGGTATCCGACAAGATTTTTTGCTGCTTTAAACGCTGCTCTAGCTGATGGATCACAGAAATATCACGATGCATTCCCAAGAAATTCGTGATCTGTTGGTCGGCATTCATGACGGGTGCAATGGTAACTTCTGCCAGATAACGCTCGCCCGTTTTCGTGCGGTTGACTAATGTACCACGCCATACCATTCCGCTTTTGATTTTTGTCCATAATTCACGGTAGATTTCAATAGGCGTTGTTTTACAAGATAAAACCGACTCATTTTTACCATTGATCTCTGTGCGTGAATATCCCGTCAACTCTTCAAAAGCTGTATTAACGTACAGAATATTCGCTTGGCAATCGGTGATGGAAATCGCCACTGGGGCTTGTTCAAGCGTTTCAAGTATGACCTGCAACGATAAGCCAGGCGCAATGTGCTCAAAACCGTTGATACTGGAAATGTCGGTGTATAACTCGCCAAATGATGCGGGGCAAGGCTGGACAGGGTTTGGCATGGGCGGTTTCCGTCGTGGTTGTTTTTCCGCTTAACTAAGCAATTAACGTGCCACACCATATTACGCAAAGATCACCTGTTTTCGCTGCATTATCTGGATAAAAGGTTGTTAAGCCAATTGTTAGAAACCTGACAATTTCCCGTGAATGTTGGGTTTAATACAAAAGTCTGCAAGAAACGTTTTTTGTTAGAAAACCAACATTGCTTTGCAATTGTTACAAAGAAAACTTGCGTATCCGACGTAAAAATTCAATAAATCAATAACAAATACAATAGGATATAGAAATGGCACATTCTCTGCATAGTAATGACTACACACTTTTTCAGGGAAAGCGCAATGGAATACTTTCTGCTCCTGCTCGGTACGGTATTAGTCAACAATGTCGTATTGGTTAAGTTTTTAGGCTTATGCCCATTCATGGGTGTTTCCAAACAGGTGGACTCCGCCATTGGCATGGGTATGGCAACAACCTTCGTGTTGACATTGACCTCCGCCTTAACATGGTTATTCGATGCACTGGTTTTGCAGCCATTTGATTTGAGCTTTTTGCGCTTATTGTCTTTTATCGTGGTTATTGCTGCTGTGGTGCAATTCACCGAAATGGTCATTAAGAAAGTATCGCCCGCGTTATACCAAGTGCTGGGTATTTTCCTCCCCCTTATTACCACCAACTGCGCCGTATTAGGCATCGCCTTACTCAACGTGCAGCAAGAACATAATTTCATTCAAAGTACCTTATACGGGTTCGGCTCAGCATTGGGATTTTCCTTGGTATTAGTGATTTTTGCGGGACTGCGTGAACGCATGACTGTCGCCCATGTTCCCGTTGCCTTTACGGGATTACCCATTGCATTCGTGGTTGCAGGCTTATTATCACTGGCATTCATGGGCTTTGCTGGCTTAGTGAAATAATAGGAGAAACATCATGTTGGGTATTTTGATTCTGTTAACTCTCGGTCTGAGCCTAGGCGCGATGCTCGGTGTAGCGGGTCGTGTTTTTAAGGTGGAAGGCAATCCATTATTAGATGAAGTGGTAAGTTTAATGCCAGGCTCACAATGCGGGCAATGCGGTTTCCCAGGTTGCACACCTGCGGCAGAAGCCATTGTTAATGGCACAGCCCCCGTTACGGTTTGCCCCCCTGGTGGCAAAGCACTTGCTGAAGCATTAGGCGCGAAGTTAGGCGTAAGCGTTGACCTTTCCGGCGTGGAAGATCAAGGCCCGATGATTGCCTATGTCCATGAAAACTTGTGTATCGGCTGCACCAAATGCTTCAAACGTTGCCCGACAGATGCCATTGTGGGTGGCCCTAAACAAATTCACGCCGTTTTTGCCGATGCTTGTACGGGCTGTAAAAAATGCTTTGAAGTATGCCCTACCGAATGCATTGAAATGCGCCCCCTCACCCCGACTTTACAAACTTGGTATTGGGCGAAACCTGCTGCCACTGG
>CAZTUZ010000211.1:0-2675 GCA_964617055.1 uncultured Thiothrix sp. | reverse complement strand
ACTGGAGTTGCTGCATGACATTCCTTTCCACCCAAAAAATAACCAAACTATTCCGCATCCGTGGTGGTGTACACCCTGATGATTGCAAAACCCTCAGCGCGGAACAGCCGATTGAGGATTTACCCATGCCAACGCTGTTGCACATTCCCTTACAGCAACACATTGGTGCAGCCGCCAAACCTGCCGTCAAACGCGGCGATTACGTTTTGAAAGGGCAATTACTCGCCAATAGCCAAGGCATGATTTCCGCCCCCATTCACGCGCCGACATCGGGACGCATTGTTGGTGTTGGGCATTACCCTGCTCATCACGCCTCGGGTTTATCGGTTCACACCATTACCTTACAACCCGATGGCAAAGATCAATGGGTGGAACTCAACCCTGTAGCAGACCCGTTCACCCTAACACCCAGCGAAATTGCCACACGCGTTGCGGCGGCTGGCATTGTTGGCATGGGTGGCGCGACATTTCCATCAGCCGTCAAACTGAACCTGCGCAATCGTTACCCACTGCACACGTTAGTCATCAACGGTGCGGAATGTGAACCTTACCTAACCTGCGATGATCGTGTTATGCGTGAATATTCAGCGCATATTATCGACGGGATTCGCATCATGGCTTACGCCTTGGGCGTGGAAAACATCATCATCGGCATTGAAAATAATAAACCACAAGCCCAAGCTGCCATGCGCGAAGCAGCAAAAGACTTCCCCTTTATTCAAGTGGTAGGCTTGCCCATGCGCTATCCAATGGGTTCAGAAAAACATTTAGTGCAAACCTTGACGGGGCAAGAAACACCCGCACGCGGCTTAACCGCCGACATTGGCATGGTGGTACACAACCCTGCTACTGCCTTAGCTGTGCGTGATGCCCTACGCGAAGGCAAACCCCTCGTATCACGGGTCGTCACCGTTTCCGGCGGTGCGATACGCAAGCCTCGTAACTTGCGCGTACCGTTGGGAGTAAAGGTACAAGATGTCTTGGACTACTGCGGTGGTTTTAACAGCGAACCCGCACGTTTAATCAGCGGGGGGCCAATGATGGGCAATGTGCTACCCGATACTCGTGTACCAATGGTGAAAGGCTGCAATGGTATCCTAGCCCTAACCGCTAAAGAAGTGTCTGAAAACCAAGAATCCCCCTGTATTCGTTGTGCGAGCTGCGTACAAGCTTGTCCGTGCGGTTTACTACCGCTGGACATGGCAAACCATGCACGAGTGGGCAACTTGGATCACGTCGTCAAACTCGGTTTGATGGACTGCATCGCCTGCGGTTCTTGCTCATTTGTGTGCCCATCACACATTCCGCTGGTGCAATATTTCAACTACGCCAAAGGTGAATTAGCCAATCGTCAACGCGCTAAACACAAACAAGACGAAACCAAACGCTTAATTGAACACCGCACGGCACGCATGGAAGCGTTGGAACGCGCCAAAAAAGAAGCAATGGAACGACGTAAACGTGAAGCCGCCGCGAAAAAAGCCGCTGCTGCTGCCGCCAAACAAGCAGAAGGAGTCAGCGCATGAGTGTTGTAGTCAGTAGCCCACACACCCATTCGGGCAATAGCGTCCAACACACCATGTTATTGGTGATGCTGGCATTAACCCCCGCCACGGCCTTAGGGCTGTACCTGTTCGGCTGGCCTGCGATTAATTTGTTCCTGATTACCATTGCCACCTGTGTGTTAGCGGAAGTCATTGCCCTGAGCATCATGGGCAAACCGCTAGCGAAATACGCTTTTGACGGTTCAGCCATACTAACCGGATGGTTATTAGCCATGAGTTTGCCGCCTTCCGCACCGTGGTGGATTGGCGTGGTGGGCGGTTTGCTGGCTATCGTGATTGGCAAACAAGTGTTTGGTGGGATTGGGCAGAACTTGTTTAACCCCGCGATGGTTGCACGGGTAGCCTTGTTAATCTCCTTTCCTTTGGAAATGACGACATGGGCGCATCCTAACCCCTTATTTGCCAGCCATTCACCCGATTTCCTGCAAAGCTTGCAGATTACGTTTGGTGGTTGGCAACCCGACGCTTACACCGGAGCAACCACATTAGGGCATATCCGCACCGAAACGGGCATGGGGCATGGCATTCCCAGCTTTGCGGGTGAATTAGCCAGTTCCAGCAATATGGCTATTGGCATGATCGGCGGCAGCATGGGGGAAACCTCAGCTTTATTACTGTTGGCAGGCGGTTTGTTTTTAATCTGGAAGCAAGTGATTAGCTGGCACATTCCCGTATCATTAATCGGCACACTGCTATTACTGGCA
Organism: uncultured Thiothrix sp.; assembly: GCA_964617055.1. Taxonomy (GTDB): domain Bacteria; phylum Pseudomonadota; class Gammaproteobacteria; order Thiotrichales; family Thiotrichaceae; genus Thiothrix. The sequence goes on along the minus strand of CAZTUZ010000211.1, from coordinate 406 downwards.
AGCATTATGCACGCTGTCAATCCTGACCTGTACCCCAGCGCAACGGTGCATTTATTAGCAGGAGCAACCTTATTGGGGGCATTTTTTATTGCCACGGATTTGGTTACATCCCCCGTTTCCCCCACTGGACAACTGATTTTTGGCGCGGGTTGTGGCTTGTTGGTGTATGTAATCCGCACTTGGGCAGGTTATCCCGAAGGCATGGCATTTGCGGTCATGCTCATGAATGCGGTAACGCCATTGATTGACCATTATTTCCGCCCTCGTATTTATGGGCGTGACAATAAAGGCGAACCCTTGCAATACACGACGGAAGCCAAAGGGAGCAAAGCATGAATACCGACATTCAAACACCCAAAGCAGATCGGAAGAGCGTCGTGTAGGGAAAGAGTGTCTTCGCCTGTGT
>CAZTUZ010000210.1:0-4760 GCA_964617055.1 uncultured Thiothrix sp. | reverse complement strand
TTCCGATCTATGGTTTCCACATCCACCACTAAACGCGAACTGACCGTGCCGCTACCGAGCGTTTCGTAGTCGGTCATGGCAATGGTTTCGAGGTGCTGCAATAACCGCTGGCGAATGCCGAAGGTAATGCGTTTGCTAATCAGGGTAAATTCACGGGTTTGGTAGACCGTACACACCAACCAAATCAAGCGCAATAGCACGGTGAGAATCGTAATACCGACGATATACAGCACCGCGCCGTGCCATGCGGTGGGAAAGAGCGCATCCATCATGGCGATCATTTCCGCTGGCTTGTGCAGCAAGACTTCATCCACTAGTAGCGGAATCAGCAAGGGAATCGGCACGCTAATCAACGCGGCAAGAATCGCTACGCCATTGGCAACCAACAATGCACGGCGATGGTGTAAAATTTGCGCAAACAAGTCGCGCCATTGGTAAGGAGAACGGCTATTCATAGCACACCATGCTAGCGGGATTTACCCACGCTGAAAACAAAAAAGGCGCGGGAATGCGCCTTTCTTGACTGAGCAGAGTTAAGACCAGCAGAGCTTATTGTGCTTTGCCAACCATGAAATCCACTGCTGCTTTGATTTCTGCTTCCGATAAAGATGCATTGCCACCTTTGGCTGGCATTACGTTTTTACCGTTCAGTGCACTGTGATACAGCGCGTCTTTGCCAGTTGCAACGCGTGCAGACCATGCTGCTTTATCACCCAGTTTCGGTGCATTTGCAACACCGACATCGTGGCACGCAAAGCAAGTACCTTTGTAGATTTTCTCACCATCGATAGTCGCTGCTGGAGCTGCTGCCGCTGGAGCTGCTTGTGCTACTGGAGCTGCCGCCGCTGGAGCTGCTTGTGCTACTGGAGCTGCCGCCGCTGGAGCTGCTTGTGCTACAGGAGCTGCCGCTGCTGGAGCTGCTGCCGCTGGAGCTGCTGCCGCTGGAGCTGCCGCTGCTGGAGCTGCCGCTGCTGGAGCTGCCGCTGCTGCCGCTGGAGCTGCCGCTGCTGGAGCTGCCGCGCCTTTGTCGCCAGCTTTCAGGTCAAAACCCGCTTTACCTGTCATGTAGACAATGGCATTGGTCAGTTCTTCATCCGTAATGGTCGGATCACCGCCACGCGCTGGCATGGAGTTTTTGCCATTCACAGCATTTTTCAGCAGACCATCTAGACCTTGAGCAACGCGTGGTTGCCAAGCGGCTTTATCGTCAATTTTTGGTGCGCCCAAAACGCCAGCAGTGTGACAAGAGGTACACACCGCCGTGAATACTGCTTCACCTGAACGAGCCGCTTTCACGATAGATTTATCTACTGTAGTCACTGAACCAACAGGCGCAAGGTTCGCCTGTGCGACTGCCAGTTGCATAGAGTTATCGCCTTCACCTTTGATTGAGTTTTTCTCAATGGTGCTGAATAAGTTAGAAACCAAGACCAGAACTGCTGTACCGATCAAAGCAATGCCGCCGAACAGCATTGGCTTGGCCATAGGGTCATTAGGTGTAGAGTGTTGAGCCACGTTTTCCTCCTGTGACCGGGCAGCCTCTAAGCCCGGAACTCAGTGAATATCAAGAAGTCAAAAAATTGCAAACTGGCAGATTATATTCAAACTAACTAATATTCACCATCACTGTGCAAGTAAAAGTTGATGTGTATCATGCTGGTTCACCCCAACTTACGCAATAGGTACATGAAATGTCTAGGAACTATCCAAGTGGATAACGTCGTTTAGGGGACAATCTAAGCACCATGTCAGACATTCATGGACTCTGATCGATAGGTTGGGTATCATGCGCAATCTGCACAACACGCACCCGTAGCTCAGGGGATAGAGTATTGGCCTCCGAAGCCAAGGGTCGCTGGTTCGATTCCAGCCGGGTGCGCCAATAAATTCAGGCACTTACACAATAATCACGAAATCAGAAAACTAATGAGTTAGCACTGAGTTAGCAACAGAAAAGCAGGGACTTGCCCCACCTTCGCTTCAAAACCTTTAATACTGGCTTGTTCAGACTGCTTTTAGCACGTTGTAAACGCTTGCTACTGACATCCCCAATGCCTCAGCAATCTTCGGCTTACTCAATCCCTGCTCTAATAATCGTTCAATTTCCCCCTTCTTCGCTTGCGCTGTGGGTTTTCGTCCAGTGTAAACGCCTTCCTCTTTCGCCTTAGCAATTCCCTCTAGTTGGCGTTCTTTTCTAATATTCGTCTCGAACTCTGCAAATACTGCCAACATGCCAAGAAAAGCCTTTCCATGCGGTGTGCGCGTATCAATAGCCTGATCTAATGCCATTATTGAAACGCCCTTTTCTTCTAAATCATGCACAAGGTTTTGCAGGTCACGGGATGAACGTGCCAAACGATCAATTTTAGTAAAAACTAATGTATCGCCTTCACGAATATAATTCAGACATTCATCAAGTGCAGTTCTGCCGTTTTGGGTTGTGCCTGACTTCTTCTCGCTGAATATCTTGGTACAGCCAGCCTTTTCCAGTCGTTCAATCTGTGTGGTGTGATCTTGGTCAAGTGTGCTTACCCGTGCATATCCTACCAGTGCCATGTTCATTCCCCTGTTTGTTGCTTGATGTATGTAAATGGTCTCAAATGTTCTAAATAGCATTTAGATGTTGTTAGAATACCCTCTAAAAACTCCAAAAACAACCCTATTTATAGGCTTTTTGAGGGGTGTTTCAGTCTCTAACATGGGTTTACCCTTTTTATAGAGTGTCCATCGTTCGATTTTCCCGAAGACGTAAAAAAGCCGCATCAGGTGCGGCTCATTCAGTGAGTTTGTGTTCATTGCTTGCGGTAATCATCCAGTCGGTGAACCTTGGCTGTGTACTCTTTGCACCAACGCCATTGGGGTGAAGATTGCACCATCACATTCCCATAGGACGTGACTTGCCGATAACTGCACCTGTCTTGCAGGCAGTCAACGCACCTCACCATGCCCTGTTCTTTCGGTGTAGGCTCTGGTAGTGGCTGGTAGCGTCCAAGATGCTGGAACACATACCAGCGTACAGCCTTCACTATACCCGCTTGCGTTACCTCACCACTCCCAAATGATTGCAGGTCATCAGCCAAGAATGCCGACAGTTCCCCAATGGTGATGGGCAAGCCTTGCGCTGCAACTTCCAGCCGTTTTAATCCGGTTGCTGTTTTGTCAGTATCAATTACATCAGGTTTATTAGCCGTCCTGATTTGCTGCAATGCTTCTTCTGCCATCTGCCCAAACGTCTTTCTTTGTGCGCTCATTGCTGGAACTCCTGTAGGGTTCGTTTTCTGAATACTCTACGAATTTAACGAATTTACGAATTTACTAATAAATACACTTACGAATCATTATCTTATGTGTGGTAGTAAATTCGCAAACGCTACGAATTTACTACGAATTTACTAACGAACTTAGGCAATTACCTTGAAAACGGTTGATGGCTTACCCTTACCGCTTGCGTTTGGCCTGCTTTCACGGGTAATTTTCCCCTTGGCTTCCAGCCCTTTCAGGAGGGTGTTAAGGTCGGCTGATTTAAGGTTCTTGCTGAAAACACTAACGCTTATTTCGGTTTTATTCATGCCGTTTTGTTTGCGAAGTGCGGTTAATAGCTTCGCCTCTTCCTCGTTTTCTTCGCGCTCAAAAATATAGGCAATGCTTGCCGTGCAATAATCCCAGACGTGCAAGGCCGCTGTCAGGTGTGCAGGCGACACGCTATCGGTGCAATCCAGCAAGGCGAATATGCAGGCCAACCGCAATACCTGACCACGCGCCCGTTCTGCAAATTCGGTCTCTTGGGTAGCTAACGGTTTAGCGACTGTTTTCCACAGAGTTAATGATTCAGCCGACAATTCCAGATTGTTGGTTCGTTGGGCAAACTGGATAGCTTGGGCAAAATCAGCCGCGTATTCGGTCATCCGCTCTTGAGGTATCCGCTTTGGTACAGCCACAATCTTGGGTTTACGGATGCAGAACCATAGAATCCTGTTTGCAAATCCGTTGGTGTATTCGGTTTGCTGCATGGTCTTTGTGAGTTCCTCAAAAGTGATATGCCCCACAAAACAAACATGCGCATTGGTGACGGTAACGCGGTTGCTTTTGGTGACTGGTGAGAAGTTGCCGGAATCCCAGAATCGCCGGATTGCCGCGCTGATAGTGTTACCTTCGCGCCGCGCTGCCTGTAATACCGCCACAAACTCTTCCTCGACAATCATCAGGCGTTTGTCCGTAACTCCAGCATCAACAGGTTCGCCCGTTTCCTTGTCGGTTGTGTCCGAAGGGTCACGCACTGCCCACGCCAAACCCTCACCAGTGGACATAGGGCCATCCTTGAACTGAATGGGCAAACTATCGAGTGATACCAATAACGGATTTAGGTATTCGTGCGCCTGCCTTCTCACGGGTGATGCAGACGTACCTTTGCCGCCGCCTGTGGTGCTTACTGTGACACTCATTAACCGTGGTGGTGCATCAACATCCCCCAAGCGCAAAACAGCTTGATTGCCAAAATACGCACCCATCCATGTAAGCAGATGCACCATTACTCCCATCGGGTCTGCTTCGGAATCCTTGCAAGCGTCCTTTGCAAAACGTCCAGCCACGCCATAGAAGCAACCATCATGGGCAACAGGGTAAGAGGCCGGTAATGTCTCGGTATCATCCACTTGGCTGTAATCCTCTGTGCGTGTGTATTTTGGATTTTTGGTTATGTCGATTACTGCGGTCATGCCGATACCTCTGTCATCAGGTCGTTAAAATCCATTTTTGTATGG
>CAZTUZ010000209.1:0-4779 GCA_964617055.1 uncultured Thiothrix sp. | reverse complement strand
GCGTTGCACATTATCCACGACGCTAGAACGTTTGCCGAAAATGCCTTTGACATAATCGTCAGCGCGTGGGTCGAGGCTAATGCAGTAGCTGTAAATGCCTTGTTGGTCGAGTTCTTTAATGGCTTGGCGGGTGTCGTGGCTGAGAGCGTGTGGGTCATGCACATCAATATCGGCGGGTTCGCCATCTGTCAGAATTAACAACAGTTTTTTGTCGGCGGGTTGATGCGCGAGGTAATGCGCTGCGTGGCGTACCGCTGCCCCCATGCGCGTGGAATAGGCAGCATCGAGCGCGGCGAGTCGGGCTTTTACCGTGTCGTCCCAGTGTTCGTGAAAGCCTTTAATGTGCTGATAACGCACGTCGTGGCGCGTATTGCTGGCGAATCCGGCAATGGCAAACGGGTCGCCGAGTGCTTCGATCACCCACGCGAGTAACGCCACCGCTTCTTGACTGAGTTGTAACAGGCTTTGCGTGCTGCCAGCGGGTGTTTCATTTAATGATGCGGAAAGATCAAGCAATAATAACACCGCCAAATTACGTCCATTGTGGGCTTGGCTAATGTTAATGCGCGGGTCGGGAGGAGTGCCGCTGCGTAATTCAATCAGGGAACGAATCGCAATGTCCAAATCCAATTCGCTGCCATTTTCTTGGTAACGGATGCGCGTGTGTTGCTGTGGTTTTAGGCGTTCGACCAATTGTTTTAAACGCTTGGCAAGTGCGGCGTGTTTGTTGAGTAAGGCATCAATTTGTGCCGGATTGCCCGCTCGATGCAAATGTTCATACACGCTACACCAATCAGGGCGATAGGTTTGCGTGGCTTCGTCCCATTCGGGGTAATACTGCGGCGGCAAGCCTTGCTGCGCGGGTGCGGTGAGGTCAGAACGGTAGTCGTCAAAGCTTTGTTCTTCGTCACCATTTTCAATGTATTGCCACAAATGCCGATTGTCATCGCGGTAACTCACCAGCGTGTCAGGGAAGTACACTTGCGGCAACTGATCGCTGGGTAAGCGCGTTTGCACCACGAATGACAAGGCGAGTACCACACAATCTTGCGTCGTGGTGGCGGTTTGCATGAGTGCGTGAAAGCGTTGTGCGTACTCAGCAATCAGCGGCGGCAAATCCGGCGTTTGTGCGTAATCCGCATCCAAAATCGCCCGCGATAACAGCGTTAAACGGTGGCGTAAACACGCGCTTTGTTGCGGATCGCACGCATCCAGCGCGGGTTTAGGATGCAGTGCGTTAAACAACGACTGCAAACCTGCGTAAGTGCGAATGGCTAAATAGTCGACGCGGCAATCTTCCAGACATTCAATTGCCAAGCGTTGTTGTGGGCTGAAATTATCGGCAATGATCGGCGTAGACCAGCGTTGATGCGCGGCAATGTGTGCCAAGGCAGCGCGGTAACGGTTCAAACCACTCACGCCGTGCGCAGCATCGTACACATCGGGCAAACGCACGCCATCGGCTTGCCAATACGGTTGCTGCAAATACGGGTTGTCCGTGTCCCACGCAAATGGCACGAGCGGAAACTGGGTTTGCCAACAGGCTTGTAAATACAGGGTCAAAGCCCGTTCGTGGCGGTGAAATAACGTACCGTGACGGTGTTGTTGCAATACGGCGCGGCTATCGGCGGATTGCAGGCGAAAGTAATCCTGTTGCTGCGGCGGGTGATTAGCGTAATGGCGAATGCCGTAATCAATCCATGCTGCTAAACCGGACAAATCCACTTGCTGAATCAGTAACGGCATGTTTTCTAGCAACAACGGCAGGCTAGGGCTAGGCGTACTGTGTTGGAAACCGTGCGTATTGCCCGCGCTACGTTGCGCCATGTCGAACAGTAATGCGATGTATTGCGCAACGGCAGCCGTGTCTTTTAATACGCGGCACACGCTGGGCAAGCTGGCTAAGAACGCGGGAATCACGCGCCCATTCGGGGTGCGCGACCATTGCCACGTCGCTTTACTGACGATTTCCAGTAAGGCTTCGCCACACAAGGCGGCGAGTTCGGGCATGGTATCGCGGTACGTTTGTACCGCTGCGTCGCCGCGTCCGGTTTTGGCGATCAGTTCCAACCCGCGTTGGTAAGCGATGACACCTTCCGCACTTAAGCTCATGACACAAATACGGTGTCAATAACGTGGGTGAGGGTGCTGCGAATGTCGGCATCATCGGTGAGCGGGCTAACCAATGCCATTTGGCAGGCGGCGTGCGGTGCAATGCCTTGCTGGATTAAAGTGGCAGCGTACACCAATAAGCGTGTGGAAATGCCTTCGTCGAGTCCGTGCCCTTGCAGATTTCGTGCGGCGTGGGCGATTTGAATCAAGCGTTGCGCGGTGCTGATCTCCACCCCCGTTTCCTGCTGCAAAATCTGTGCTTCCACCGCAGCCGTTGGGTAAGTGAAATCAAACGCAACAAAGCGTTGTTTAGTCGACTGTTTCAAGTCTTTCATCAAGCTTTGGTAATGCGGATTGTAGGAAATCACCAATTGAAAATCGGGGTGCGCATGTACCACTTCGCCTTTTTTATCCAATGGCAAAGCGCGACGGTGGTCGGTCAGTGGGTGAATCACTACCGTGGTGTCTTGACGCGCTTCGACGATTTCATCCAAGTAGCAAATCGCGCCAATGCGGGCAGCCGTGGTTAGCGGACCATCCAACCAGCGTGTCCCGTTATTGTCCAACAAATACCGCCCGACCAAATCCGAAGCGGTCATGTCTTCATTGCACGCCACTGTAATCAAGGGTTTACCCAATCGCCACGCCATGTGTTCGACAAAGCGCGATTTACCGCAACCCGTAGGTCCTTTAAGCATGACGGGCAAACGCGCTTGATAAGCAGCGGTGTATAACGCCACTTCGTCGCCCGTGGCTTGGTAAAATGGCTGCTGTGCAATGTGGTATTGGCTCATGTTACCTACTTGTGCGTGCGTAATTGTTCGCGCCAGTTGGGGAATAATTTATCCGCATCATTGGGGAAGGATTCAAAGGCACGGGCAAATTCATGATGTTCTTTGGCAAATTCAATCGGGTCAGCACCCGTGCGCCAGCATTCATAGGCTTGGCGTAACGACGTTGCACCCGCAGCAGGGCTATCAATGTGCCCGTAACAGCCACCACCAGCGGTATTGATCACATTGCCATGACCTAAATTGGCAAAGAAGCCGGGCAAGCGTAACGCATTCATGCCGCCGGAAATAATCGGGGTGGTGGGTTTCATGCCAAACCATTGTTGGTAATACACCGGACCTTGGCATTCGTCGCGTTCAATCATGTAAGCAATCACGCGGTCATCCTGATAGCCTTCCATTTTGCCATAGCCCATTGCACCAACGTGAATGCCAGACGCGCCTTGTAAACGTGCCATTTTCGCTAACACAAAAGCCGTATAGCCGCGTTTGGAAGACGGTGATGTCACTGCGCCATGCCCTGCACGGTGGTAATGCAAGTATTGGTTCGGGTATTGGCGGCGTGCGGTTGTCACCATGCCAGGACCGCCGACGTAACCATCCACTAAAAATGCCACGCGGTCTGCATCTTCGCCAAAGGCTTCCAAAATGAAATCGGCACGCGCCAGCATTTCGTAATGGTCGTCGGCAGTAATGTTTGCGGAAAAGATTTTCGCTTGTCCGGTTTCGTCCTGCGCCCGACGCATGGCATCAACCACCAAGGGAATGGTTTTTTTCATGGGGGCGAAACGCTGATTGCCTTGCGGTTCATCGTTTTTAATGAAGTCGCCACCTAGCCAGAATTGGTACGCGGCATGGGCAAACGGTTCGGGGCGTAAACCGAGTTTGGGTTTAATGATTGTTCCTGCAATGTAACCGCCATCTTTGACGGGGCGACCTAAGATACGCCACAAATCAGAAATGTCTTTCGCAGGACCATCGAACAACTGAATAGCACGCGGCGGCATGTAAAAGTCGAGCATTTTCGCGTAAGCAATGTCACCCATGCCTTGATTATTGCCCACCGTGAGGGTCAAAAACGACACCATCATCATGCGCCCGTCGCTTAAATTTCGATCAAACAAATCCAGCGGAAAAGCAATGCGCATTTCTTCCTTGGCTTCGTCAATGTAATACACCAACGCATCCACGCCACGGGTAAAATCATCCGTGGTGCAAACATCGACATTTGTACCCGTGGACGATTCGGCAGCGAAATGGGCAGCGGCTTCTAGATAACCGTAGCCTGTTTTGGGTTTCATTTGATACGCGCAAAGAATGTGTTGCCCGCCTGCCATCAGTTCGGCTTCGTCAAGGCTAAGGTCGGAATAACGCGCGGATTGGTCGAGTGCCATGCTATCTCCTGCTGAATAATATGCCGCTGGCTGTTATTAGAGTGGAAAGAGTATAGGCGAAGTCGTGGATTAGCAAATTTCCCGTATGGATGGAGCAGGTAAGAAAACCACCAACCGCCTCGTAGATGGGTAAACGGCGGCTTTTTCGCTACAAATGCGGACGCGCACGCACGGCTATTTTCTGGTATAATCTCGCGCTTCATGATTTTAGTGATCGAACAATAATGATGGCCACATTTGCCAAGGAAATCCTTCCGGTTAATCTCGAAGATGAAATGCGTCAGTCCTATTTGGACTACGCCATGAGTGTCATTGTCGGGCGTGCATTACCGGATGTACGCGATGGTTTAAAGCCTGTTCACCGCCGTGTTTTGTTTGCGATGAGTGAACTCGGTAATGACTGGAACAAACCTTATAAAAAATCCGCGCGTGTGGTCGGTGATGTCATCGGTAAATACCACCCTCACGGCGATATTGCGGTT
>CAZTUZ010000208.1:0-4788 GCA_964617055.1 uncultured Thiothrix sp. | reverse complement strand
GCTAATACAAGTGAGTCGAGCAAAAAACGACGACGTGAGGGATTTGGGGGATGTTGAATCATGGTGGTTTCCTTAGCAATTTCAGGCATTGTAACCGGAAGCCAGAGGCTTGGCTTCCAGTTTCAGGCCACCATCGTGCTTATTTAGTTTTCAAAATATCACGAATTTCAGTTAATAACACTTCTTGAGCAGAAGGTGCTGGTGGTGCAGCAGGTGCTTCATCTTGTTTGCGTTTCAGTTTATTCATGGCTTTAATAGCAATGAAAATCGCTAATGCGATAATCACAAAATCAAATACTGTTTGTAAGAACGCACCGTATTTGAGGACAACGGCAGGAATATTACCTTCTGCGGCTTTGAGGGTAATGGCAAGGTCGGTGAAGTTTACGCCACCAACCAACAAGCCCAGCAAAGGCATTACTACATCACCAACAAAGGAGGAGACAATTTTACCAAACGCGCCGCCGATAATAACACCGACCGCGAGGTCGACAACATTGCCCTTCATGGCAAATTCTTTAAATTCGCTCAAAAAGCTCATTTATATTCTCCATGTATGTCGTTAAAAATCCATCAGTGCTAAGTTTTGCACGAATAGACTGTAGATTATTTGTAAAGTTTTTGCTGAGAAAATGATATAACTGAGCTTATTTCCCGATTAGCTGTTATGTTTAGGTTACAAAACTCCGCTCCGTTTAATATCTAGATAATGATTAATTAAATTAACTGATAATTCGCTGGGGGCGGTATCTAAACACCGAATCCCAATTGTACGAATGCGTTCAACAGTCGCTTGGCGTTGTTGTAAATAGTGTTGGATGGCGGCTTGTTTAATCGCGTCTTCAAGGCTTTTTCGTGGTTCTTCAAGTGCGGCATCAATCGCCTGTTCACGCATACTGGTGAGCAGAACTAGATGCCGTTTGCGCAAAATGTGCAAAGCAGGTAGTAAATCATCCAAGTCTTCATCACGCAAATTGGTCATGAAAATAATGAGGGCGCGTTTCTTTTGCCGGACTAATAATTCGGTAGCGGCTTGCTGGTAATCCGGCGCGTCATTTGTCGGTTGTAAATCGTACAGTGTATTGAGCATATGTTGAACATTGTGTTGTCCTTTTCGTGCAGGCAACCAACGATTGACTCCTGCAAAACTCCCTAAACCCACCGCATCACCTTGATGTAGTGCGACATAAGTCAGCAGTAAAATCGCGTTTAAAGTGTGATCAAAATGCGAAAGTGTATCGTCTTTTGCCATCATGCGATGCCCGCAATCCAGCATGAAAATAATTTCCTGATCGCGCTCATCTTGGTATTCGCGGGAAATGACTTTATGCATGCGTGCGGTGGCTTTCCAGTCGATTTGGCGCAAGCTGTCGCCTTCACGGTATTCACGCAACTGGTGGAAATCTTGCCCCTCACCGCGTCGGCGTTTTTTCATAACCCCTAAATTACTCAAGTGGTTATCAGTTGCCATGAGTGCATATTGGGCGACGGCAGCGAAGTTAGGGTATACCTTTACTTCAGAGATGACGGGTGGTTTTTCATCGCGCCACCACAGTTGCAGTGGAGAAAGTATCCGTATTTGTACGCAAGGAAATACCCACTTCCCACGCTCAATTGCTGTGATTTCGTATAACGGTTCGGCATATTCGTTGGGGTGTGTTGCTAAGGTTAGGGGAAAGCCATCAACCCGTGTAGCGTTGGGAAAGTGATCATAAATTTGCCAATGTTGCAATCGTGCGCTTCGATTAAGAAGACGTAACCGCACTTCGCGTTTGACCCCTAATGGTAGGGAGTGCGGCACAAAACGTTGTACATCGGGTAAAACTTCGTGCAGCACGCGCCATCTGTCCCATAACAGCAGTATGCCACTGCTGGCCATGCTGATGTACCACAATGGCAAGAATAAGGGCTGAATACTGGCGAGTAGGGCAATCACAGCATTCGCGCCGACCAAATAAAACGAACGCTGTGCGGGTAGCATTATCGCACTCATGCTTATTTCCGAGGTGCATCAGTTTTTTCGAGAATGGCGTTTAGCAGATGGTCGCTTGAATAGCCTTCTAATTCCATCTCGGGTGCTAGTGAAACGCGGTGTCGCAACACAGGCAAACAGATGTGCTTAATATCATCAGGGTGAACGTAATCGCGCCCTTCCAATAACGCATTGGCGCGAGCCGCCCGAATCAGTGCAATGCTACCGCGAGGCCCCGCACCAAAGCGTAAACCTTGCCATTGGCGGGTGGCGCGAGTAATGCGAACGGCGTAATCCAACACCGCTGCGTCAACGGCAACACTGGCTGCGACTTGTTGTAAGTGTAGGATTTGTTCTGGGGTTGCAACTGCTTGCAAACGACTGAGGTTAAAACGATCCCCGATTTGTTGGTCTGTTACCACGCTAACCATTGCTGTTTCTTCTTCCAGTGTTGGGTAGTCGATAAAAACTTTTAACAAGAAACGATCCAATTGCGCTTCGGGTAACGGGTATGTGCCTTCTTGTTCCAGTGGGTTTTGTGTTGCCAATGCCATAAACGGTAACGGTACAGGATAAGATTTGCCTTCAATCGTCACCTGTTGTTCTTGCATCACTTCCAATAGGGCTGATTGTGTTTTAGCGGGGGCGCGGTTGATTTCATCCGCCAATAATAAGTTGGTGAAAACTGCACCTTTACGCACATTAAAGGTTTGATTTTGCATATCAAACAAAACATGACCGCTAATATCGGCAGGCATTAAATCCGGCGTGAATTGGATACGGGCAAATTGTCCACTAATGGTTTGTGCCAGGGCGCGTACTAACAGGGTTTTGCCCAAACCAGGGACACCTTCGATCAATACATGTCCACCTGCCAATAATGCGACAAGCGTTTCGTGAACGACTTGTTGTTGCCCAATCAAAGCCTTACTAACTTCTTGGCGGATAGTGCCTGCTAAACGACAGGCGTTTTCGAGGGTAAAAATATTGCTCATTATTTGTTGGCTGTCGGTTTAGGTTGTTGAGTAGGGTTGGGTATCAAAGATTCAACGCTTTGTGCAAATAATTGATAACGAAAATCTTTTTGTTTGTTATAACGTTTCCACATGAATAGACCGCTGGCGCGAATGTGTTCTAAAATCCGTCGCCGAGCTGGGGTAGGTGTGGGTAATAACGCGCCGAAGCGGGGAGTTAATGCCATTAATGTCATCGGAATAAACAATGCCAAGGTGAGAACTAATGCCCATGCCTGTTGCCAAATCAGTTTCCATAACGGTGGCATGTCATCTTGATGCACCAACCATACGGTTTGCGGTTGTGCGTGTTGGCTATGTACCATGTACCAAAAGAATTGCGCGTGATCATGTTCATTCAGTGCACTGTTTTCAATGAAGTCTAAATTGGCTAAAAAGGTTATTTTGCCTTTTGCCAGTGACTTTTCGGAAAGCCAGTTAGCCTGTTGATATTGTTGCGTATAAAAACTATTGTCCACAACTAAACTATCAAAAAAACTGGGGTCGACAGTTAATGTGGTATTCGGCGGCATCATTGGCAGCCGTGCGTTTATGGGTAGGTCATTATCTTCAGGAATAATATGTTTGCCTAATGTAATACCTAGCGTTGCTTGTAATAAGTCGAATTGCGTGGGTTTCGTGGCCTCATCTTCCGTATCGAATAAACCATCAGTGCTACCAGAACGTGCTTTAGTAATTAAATGACCACCTGCTTTGACCCAATCCAGTATTTCATTAATCTTATGCTGGGATAAGGTGTAGCGTTCTGTGTTTAATACCAGTACACCATTAATTGGTGGTAATTGTGTAAGTGTATCTTTACGTTCAGCAGGTATGCCCATGCTTTTTAAAAATAATCGTGCCGCGAATAAGGTATTGTATTCTGCCTCACCACGAAAACCGACATATTCTTGCGTTTCGGTGAGTTCAAAGTTTTTAACAAACCAGAATACACTTAATATTAAGATTACGATGGCAAAAAAAGATAATACCACACGCTGTGTATTCACGGTGTCACCTCATGGGTGAAAGTGGATATGGAGAATTTTTGCCAATCCTCGAATAAGCTCAGGATGCGTTGATTCGCAGGAGAGCGGTGAGCATAAGCCAACTCTTGCCAAGAGTAAGTTAGCGTGGTCAGCCAAGCAATGCGATGCCCCGTTAAATATTGACGTGCCAGTTGTAAAATATCACCTTCAGTATGGCTGGCATGAATGGGTAATCGATCATGGCGTGTTAAATACATGAGAGCCGCTCGATACAATAAGCTTAGTGCTTCACGTTGTTGCCCCTCATACCATAAACGTTGGCACTCAGTTGTAATGTCATCAGGTAATGATTCAGGCCGAATATCCATACCAAATAAAATATCAGGTGGTATGTTTTTGATGGTTTTGCGATGGCTTGGTCGCAGTTTGTTTAGGATTTGCTGACGATAAACAATACCAAGAATAATTAAGATAATAGCAGCAATCCATAATATACCTTTTAAAATATTAGCCAATAAAATTTGAAGGTTTTGTGAGATTTCTTTTGGGTCTTGTGTTTCTTTTGACTGCTTTTTGGCTTGCCAATGTTTAATGGTGCGCATTTGGTTCAACTCATCGCGCTGCATAATATTTTCAATTTGTGTCTTAGCTGCTGTGGGGGGTAAGGGTTGGCTGGCAATGGGTTCATCATGAGTGTCTTGTTGTGATGCAGCCAAGGCATTCATCGGTGAGGCTGATAAGAGTAAAAAGGTGCATCCAATGCTTAATAAACCTACGGTGGTTTTTACGATATGAGATGTGGTTGCACGTTGCA
>CAZTUZ010000207.1:0-4805 GCA_964617055.1 uncultured Thiothrix sp. | reverse complement strand
GAGATCTATCGCTGTGACTGGAGTTCAGACGTGTGCTCTTCCGATCTGCTTGTTGCCGCGTCTGCTGTTGACGAATACTGGCAACCAAAGGCTGAAGCTGTCCCGCAAACAATGCCACGCTTTGCAAGGTCATGCTCGATTGTGCCGACTGCAATAACGCCTGCATTTCTGGTGCATGACGCACAGCAGCGGGTAATTGCGCCAACTCGAATAAAAAAGCATTCGCTTGTTCTAATTTGGGGCGAACACTTTGCACCAAATCCGCATAATCCAGTAACTGATCGGGCACTAACAGCGCGTCCACTTCCTGCTGCAACTGCGGTAACTGCTGCAAAACCGGACGAAACTCCGCCACCACTGCCGCCAACTTCGCACAGTCCAATTGGATCGCCGTCTGCTGCAAATTACGGAAATAATCACTCATGACACAACAAGCCTTTGCTAAAAACAACAACCGTTCATATAACAGAATAACAAACCGAAAAATAGGATTTATGGTGACGCGAGTTGGTGGACACAGGTGGTTATGGCAATCGCATCCAGCACCTTCCATGCTACACTCATAAGCCCCCGCTACAGGAACTAAGCTACTATGCCTGCCAAGGATTTATACCACGAAGCCGTCAAGCAAGCCCTTATCAAAGATGGTTGGGTAGTAACCAATGACCCTCTACACCTGCGCTACGGCAACTTCGACTTTTATATCGACTTTGGCGCAGAAGAATTGCTGGGAGCAAGCAAAGGAGGGCAAACAATCGCGGTTGAGGTCAAAACTTTTCTAGGTGCATCATCCCTGCGCGAACTGCATGTAGCCGTTGGACAATTGCTAAACTATCGGCTAGTGCTGGCAGAATCCGAGCCGGAACGCTGCCTCTATCTGGCAATCCCCGAATACATTTACAATACACTTTTTGAAACACCTTTCGGTAAACTGGTGCTGGCAAAACACCAAATCAAGGTAATCGTATTTGACGAACAGCAGGAGGTTGTTACTCAATGGCTGAATTAACCGATGATAAAACCACCATTAAAACATTACTGGAACAAATTGCTCGCATTCCTTCTGCGACGGGCAATGTGGAACTGGAAACCATCTTTGATGATCACCAAAGCCGCTACCAAGTCATTGCCCAAGGTTGGCAGGGCAAAAAACGTACTCACGGCTGCCTGATTCACATTGATGTAAAAGGTGATAAAGTGTGGCTGCAACACGATAGCACAGATGCTGCCATTGCTGATTCGCTGATTGAGCGCGGTATCGCTAAAGAACGGATTGTTTTGGGATTTTTACCCGAATCGGTACGCCCCTACACAGGGTTTGCGGTCAACTAATCGCATCCTGTTTGACCTTATACACGCAAAAGACCTAGAATAATACTCAACAATACCGAGGAGTGAGTGTGCTGCTTATTCCCTCACTCCGTGATAACAGAACAAACGGAAGGAGGAGTACGGCTCATGTCTAAGCTCAAGTGCCCACCGATTGCTGTCGTGATAGCGGGATACGTTCGCACCCCGTTCACCCTTGCCCACAAAGGCGCGTTTGCCAGCGTGCGCCCCGACGATTTGCTAACCGCAACCATCACTGGCTTGCTGCAAAAATTCCCCATTAATCCCACGCAAATCGAAGACGTGATTGCCGGATGCGCGTTCCCCGAAGCCGAACAGGGTTTCAATATGGCGCGAATGGTGGCGTTACTCGCGGGTTTGCCGCACAGCGTCGGTGGGGTGACGGTGAATCGGTTTTGTGGCTCGTCGATGCAAGCCATTCACCAAGCCGCTGGCGCGATTCAACTGAACGCAGGCGAGGCTTTTTTGTGCGGTGGCGTGGAATCCATGACGCGCATTCCGATGACAGGATTTAACCCCGCGCCCAATCCACGCCTGTATCAAACCTTACCCGCTGCGTACCTGAGCATGGGGCAAACCGCCGAATACTTAGCCAAAACCTTCGGCATTTCCCGCCAAGCGCAAGAAGCCTTCGCGTTACATAGCCAGCAAAAAGCCGCTGCTGCACAAGCTGCCGGACATTTTCACGATGAAATCATTGCCGTGGGCAATGTGACGCAAGACGGCTGCATTCGCCCCGACACCACGCTGGAAGCCTTAGCCAGCCTCAAAACCGCCTTTGATCAACACGGCACGGTCACAGCGGGAACGGCTTCGCCTTTAACCGACGGTGCGGCAATGACCTTGGTGTGCCGCGAAGAGGTTGCTCGCGAACACGGTTTACCCCTGCTGGCACGGATTCGTAGCATTGCCATTGCCGGATGCGCCCCCGAACGCATGGGTTTAGCCCCCGTCGAAGCCACGCGCAAAGCCTTGCAACGGGCGGGCTTGACGCTTGCCGACGTGGACATTATCGAACTGAATGAAGCCTTTGCCGCGCAAGCTATCGCCTGCATTCAAGAGCTGGAACTGGACGAAACACGGGTGAATCTGGATGGCGGCGCGATTGCCTTGGGGCATCCGTTGGGGGCAACAGGGGCGCGAATCACGGGTAAAGCGGCTGCATTACTGCAACGCGAAGGCAAACAATTCGCGCTTGCCACGCAATGTATCGGCGGTGGGCAAGGCATTGCCACGATTTTGGAGGCAATGTCATGAACAGCGAAGCTCGTATTCGTCAAGCCGCCGTGATTGGCGCGGGTGTCATGGGTGCTGGTATTGCCGCGCACCTTGCCAATGCCGGAATCGCAGTGCGCTTGCTCGACATTGTGCCGCCCAATGCCACTAACCGAAATACCGTTGCACAAACCGCGTTAGCCAAGCTGCAACAAGCCGACCCTGCGCCGTTCATGCACCCGAAAAATGCGCGGCTGATTAGCATCGGTAATATTGAAGACGATCTGGCAAGCCTTGGCGATTGCGATTGGATTATTGAAGCGGTGGTGGAAAATCTCGCCATTAAACAACGCCTTTACCAGCAATTAGCCACGGTGCGCCGCGCAGATGCGGTGGTTTCCTCGAACACATCCTCCATTCCGTTGCACACTTTGTTGGCAGGCTTGCCGGATAATTTCGCGCCATACTTTCTAATTACGCATTTCTTTAATCCGCCGCGTTACATGCGTTTGCTGGAAATCGTCAGTTCTGTACAAACCGCCCCCGACGCTTTGGCGAAAATTCGTTATTGTGCCGATGTGCAATTGGGCAAAGGCGTGGTGCAATGCCACGACACGGCGGGATTCATTGCCAATCGCATTGGCATTTTCTGGGTACAAACCGCCATTCTCGAAGCGATTGCGCTGGGTTTAACAGTGGAACAAGCCGACGCGGTATTAAGCAAACCGTTTGGCATTCCCAAAACGGGCGTGTTTGGTTTGTCGGATTTGGTTGGTTTGGATTTAATGCCGCATTTGCTGCAAGCCATGCGCGAATTATTACCCACATCCGACCCGCTCATCGCGAAAATGCAGCTTCCCGCCGTGGTGCAAAACCTGATTGCCAATGGTTACACCGGACGCAAAGGCAAAGGCGGTTTCTACCGCATGACTACCCATGATGGGGTAAAAGTTAAACAATCCATCGACTTGCAAACAGGAGAATATGTCGCCTCACAGCCTGCCTCACTCGCCAGTTTAACCGCTGCGAAACAGGCTGGTGTCAGCGCGTTATTGCATCACCCCGACCAAGGCGGGCAATACGCTTGGCGAGTGTGGTCGCAAACCTTGAACTACGCGGCTTCGCTTGTGCCAATGATTGCCGACGACATTACCGCCGTCGACCAAGCCATGCGTCTTGGTTACAACTGGCAATACGGCGTGTTTGAACTGTTGGATCGCATGGGCGTGGCGGCGTTTGTCACACGTTTACGCGCCGAACAGATTCCCGTCGCGCCATTATTAACAGCAGCACAAACGCACGGTTTTTACACACATCACCACGGTATCACGCACTATTTGGGAACGGATGGCGACTATCACGCCCTGCAACGTCCGGCAGGCGTGTTATTGCTGGCGGACATTAAACAGCACAGCCAACCGTTAGCAGCGAATGCGTCGGCAAGTTTGTGGGACATTGGTGACGGCGTGGTGTGTTTAGAATTTACTAGCTTCAATAACACGCTCGACCCGCTGGTATTGGACATGATTCAACACGCGCTTCCCTTGATTCAACAGCATTACCGTGCATTGGTGATTTATAACGAAGGCGAAAACTTTTCGCTGGGGGCGAATCTGGGGCTATTGCTGCAAACCGTTAGCACAGGCGCGTGGGAACAACTCGAAGGCGTGGTGCGTTACGGGCAACAAACCTACCAAGCGTTACGCTACGCGCCTTTCCCCGTGGTTGGCGCACCGTCGGGCATGGCATTGGGTGGCGGTTGCGAAATTTTACTGCATTGCGATGCGGTACAAGCGCACGCCGAAACCTACATGGGGCTGGTGGAAACGGGCGTGGGCATTATTCCGAGTTGGGGCGGCTGCAAAGTCATGCTGCAACGCTGGTTAAACGCCCCCAAACGTCCGCAAGGCGCAATGCCCGCCATCAGTCGCTGCTTTGAACTATTGAGCATGGCAACCGTGTCCAAATCCGCTGCATTGGCGAAAGATTACCTGTATTTGCGCCCTGACGATGGCATTACCCCGAACCGCGAACGTTTACTGGCAGATGCCAAAGCCCGCGCCTTGGCAATGGCAGATAACTACCAACCGCCGTCCGCGCAAAGCGTGCAATTGTGGGGCGCATCCGCTTATGTGGCATTGGAACTGGCGATTAACGACTTTCACGCACAAGGCAAAGCCACCGCACACGATGTAGTGGTCGCCAAAGCCTTAGCCCGCGTGCTCAGTGGTGGCGATACT
>CAZTUZ010000206.1:0-4840 GCA_964617055.1 uncultured Thiothrix sp. | reverse complement strand
GTTAGCATTTTTCATTAATTCACCTTGTTGTTCGTCATTTCTGATCTATATTAGTATTTAATAATATTATTTGATACTATTGTTTTGGTTCTAGTTTTGCTCAAGGATAAGTATGCCATGAAGAGATTACGCGAGTGGGTACTGGTCGTCGGATGGTCTTTATTAACGGGGGGAGTGCAAGCTGAGTCGTCCAAAACTCCCGCGTTGTCTGGTTCATTGCCCACGGTTCAAGTGAATGAAGTTTCCGCACCAACCCTACAATACTTAGATGGTCATGTTGAGGCTGTCAATCAAAGTACCGTTTCTGCCCAAACTAATGGTGTGATTGAAAAACTGTATTACGATGTGGATGACTATGTGGAACAAGGTAAAGTCATCGCACGGATTCGTTCTAAAAATCAACAAGCTGGATTGCAGCAAGCGCAAGCCTCGCAAAGTGAAGCCAAAGCCAGTCTTGCCGAAGCACAGGCTGCGTTGGCGGAGGCTCAGGCAAATTTTAAACGCATTAGCGAAATTTACGCTCGTCGTTTAATCCCCAAGGCTGATTACGATAATGCCGATGCAAATTTGAAAGCCGCCCAAGCGCGGGTCAAAGCGGTTGAGGCGCGAATCGAAGCTGCTAATGCACAAGCTGCGCAAGCAGGTGAACAGTTGGGTTATACCACGGTAGTTGCCCCTTATGGTGGTATCGTTACCAAGCGTCATGTGGAACTGGGAGAGGCGGTTAGCCCAGGTACGCCGATCATGAGTGGTATTTCACTAGAGCAGTTGCGTGTGACTGTGGAAGTACCACAACGCTTAATTGCTGCCGTGCGTGAACAAAAACAGGCCGTGGTTTTGCAAGATGGGATGGAGCAGCCATTACCTGTGAAATCCATTACTTTTTTCCCCTATGCCGACCCTACTACCAATGCCTTTAAGGTTCGTTTGGATTTGGATACGCAGGTGAAAAATATTTTTCCAGGCATGTTTGTTAAGGTAGGTTTTGTCATAGGGCAGGGAAAAACGCTGAGTATTCCGAATAAAGCGATTGTGAACCGCAGCGAAGTAACCGGAACATATGTCGTGGATGCGCAAGGCAAGCCTAGTTTGCGTCAAATTCGTTTGGGTTCTAAGGTGGATGCGGAGCATACCCGTGTTTTAGCCGGAATCAGTGCGGGCGAACAGGTCGCGGTCGACCCAATGCAGGCAACGATTTTCCTCAAGCAACAAGCAGCGGGGGAAAAAGCTCATGAGTAAACCATCGTTGGGGATTTCCGGTTCAATAGCGAAAAACTTTTTGACCACTGAGATCACACCGTTATTGGCATTAGTGGGATTGCTGTTGGGTTTGTTTGCGGTGCTAGTAACACCGCGTGAAGAAGACCCGCAGATTAATGTTACGTTCGCTAATGTTTACATTCCATTTCCGGGGGCGAGTGCGGATCAAGTGGAAAACTTGGTTAGTACTCCCGCCGAACAGGTATTGTCGGAAATCGAAGGTTTGGAACACGTTTATTCCACCTCCATGCCGGGGATGTCAGTACTAACGGTGCAATACAAAGTAGGTGAAGACCGTACAGCCGCTTTGGTGCGTTTATACAATAAGGTATCGTCGAACCAAGACTGGTTACCGCAAAACCTTGGGGTGGGTACACCGCTGATTAAGCCCAAGGGTATTGATGATGTACCGATTGTTGCGTTGACTTTGTGGACAGAAGATGAACAGCGTGGAGCATTTGAACTGAATCAAGTGGCTCATGCTATTGAATCCGAGCTCAAGCGCGTTCCCGGTTCGCGTGATATTTATACCATTGGTGGTCCGAAACAGGTGGTGCATGTCTTGCTTGATCCAGCAAAATTGGCGGGGTACGGTTTGGCACTATCTGATCTGCGTAATGCCTTGCAAGCCAGTAATTCCGCACGCGATGTCACCGCTATTGTTAATCATAATGAAGAAATACAGGTTCAGGCCGGAACATTCCTGATGGATGCTGACGAAGTGGGCAATCTCATGGTCGGGGTGTTTGATGGTAAACCCGTGTTCCTCAATGACGTTGCCACTGTCACACGCACGGCAGATAGCCCTGAAGCTTACGTTAGTTTTGGCACGGGCGTTGCGGCGGAACACAAACAGCTAACTACTGGGGTACGCACGCCTGCTGTGACCATTGCAGTGGCAAAACAACCTGGCACGAATGCAGTAAATATCGCTGATGATGTGATTGCGCGTTTTGAAAAACTACGCGGCACGTTTGTTCCCGAAGGCGTACACGTTACCGTGACCCGTAACTACGGTGAAACCGCGCAAGCTAAATCCGAAAAGCTGATTCACAAGCTGATCATTGAAACCATTGCCGTGGTGATTTTGATTGGCTTGGTATTAGGTTGGCGCGAAGCCTTAATCGTGGGGGCGGCGGTTGTCATTACTCTGGGGGCGACGTTATTCGCGTCATGGGCGTATGGTTTTACCCTGAATCGCGTATCGTTATTCGCCTTGATTTTCTCCATCGGTATTTTGGTCGACGATGCGATTGTGGTGGTGGAAAACATTCATCGGCACATGCAAAAAGGCGGCAAAAAGTTACTGGAAGTGATTCCCGCAGCGGTGGATGAAGTGGGTGGACCAACGATTTTGGCAACCTTTACCGTGATTGCCGCGTTGTTACCCATGGCGTTTGTGTCGGGGTTAATGGGGCCGTACATGTCGCCCATCCCGATTAATGCCAGTATGGGGATGCTGATTTCCCTAGCGGTTGCTTACATCGTGACACCGTGGATGACGGGCAAAATGCTCGCAAAAGTCGATTTCGACCACCATCACGAAGACAATAGCAAGTTATACCGCCTGTTTTCCGGTATTATGTCGCCGTTTCTGGATGATAAAAAAGGCGGACGGCGGCGCGTTGGTTTATTCGCAGGCATTACTTTCCTGATTTTCCTGTCTGTTGGTTTGGGTGTGGTGAAATTGGTAGTGCTGAAAATGCTACCGTTTGACAATAAATCTGAGTTCCAAGTGATTGTCGACATGCCAGAAGGTACGTCGTTGGAACAGACTTCACGCGTGCTGAATGAAATGGCGGATTCATTGCAGCAGGTGAAAGAAGTTACTGATTATCAAATCTACGCGGGAACAGCAGCACCGATTAACTTTAACGGTTTGGTGCGGCAATATTACCTGCGCGAAGGCGCGAATGTGGGTGATATTCAGGTGAATCTGACCAATGCCCACGACCGTGATCGCCAAAGCCATGACATTGCTTTAAGTGTGCGTCCGGCACTGCAAGACATTGCCAAAAAATACAATGCCAGCGTGAAAGTGGTAGAAGTGCCGCCAGGCCCGCCTGTGATGTCGCCGATCGTGGCGGAAGTCTATGGTTTGGATTATGAAGGGCAAATCAAAGTCGCCAAAGACATTCGTAATGTGTTTGAAAAGACCCCTGATATTGTGGATGTGGATGATAGCGTTGAAGCCAGTCAGAAGCGTTTAGTGGTGCAAGTGGATCGTAGTAAAGCGGCATTGCTCGGTGTATCACAGGATACGATTGCTTCGGCAGTCAATACAGCTTTGGCAGGGGAGGACGTGGTATTCCTTCACGGCAAAGGCATTAAATACGCTGTGCCGATTCGTCTGGAATTTCCCATTGCCCTGAAAGATAGTATGGAGTCGATGCTTGCTTTACGCGTGCGTAGTCAGGCGGTGCAATTAGTGCCAATGTCGGAATTAGCGATAGTTAAGGAAACGACACGCGAACATTCCATTTACCACAAGGATTTATTACCCGTGGTGTATGTGATGGGGGATATGGCAGGGGAAACCGATAGCCCATTGTATGGGATGTTTGGTATTTTTGCTGGTATTCAAGACTTATCAGTTTATGGTAATGAAATTACACAGTTTTTTACTGCTCAGCCGGACGATCCTTACTTGTATAGCATGAAATGGGATGGCGAATGGCAAGTGACATACGAAACCTTTCGTGACATGGGGATTGCCTATGGGGTAGGGATGATCCTTATTTTCCTGCTGATTGTGGCGCAATTCAGGTCGTATATAGTTCCGTTGGTTATTATGTCGCCTATTCCGCTGACCATTATTGGGGTTATGCCTGGTCATGCCTTATTGGGGGCGCAATTCACAGCAACTTCTATGATTGGCATGATTGCCCTTGCAGGGATTATTGTGCGTAACTCAATTTTGTTGGTTGATTTTATCAATGAACAATTGAAAACAGGCATTGATCTGAAAGTGGCAGTGATTAATTCGAGTGCCGTCAGGGCTAAACCGATTGCATTAACAGCGTTGGCAGCAATGATAGGGGCGTTCTTTATTATCGATGATCCTATTTTTGGCGGTTTAGCCATTTCATTAATTTTTGGGATTTTGGTTTCAACTTTATTAACCTTAATCCTGATTCCGCTGATGTATTATATGTATGCTCGGAATCGTTTAACGCGTATTGTCGGCGGAGCAGTTACGGACTAATTGCTTGATACGGTGTTCGATCTGACGTAATCCCCCTGTTTCGCTGCATTGCGAGCGGGGGCTTTACGCAGCGCAATTATCGGTATTTTCCTTAATTAAATAAACCACGAGACCGCGCTGATTTTCCGCAGCATGCCGCATGAAGTATTGTAGTTGTTTGAAATATTCCATACATTTACTACGCGCATTGGGTGTGGTATCCCAAATTTGTGGGTAAATATCGACATCTGTCAGTTGGAGTGGGTCAAAGTTAGCAATGAGGTCTTCCACTTTTTTGTGTTCCAACATATTCGCGATGATTTGTGTTTCGGTGGGATCAAAAACTCGCGCAGGTCCATAACCCACATCAACCGTGCCGATAAAGCTACCGCCATC
>CAZTUZ010000205.1:0-4849 GCA_964617055.1 uncultured Thiothrix sp. | reverse complement strand
TCCAGTTTAAGCCGTGAAATCGGTGATACTAATAAATCGCTAATTATTTTCTACATGAGTTCGTATGGTAATACCGCACGCATGGCGGAAGCGATTTACAGCGGTGCAGATGCCATTGAAGGCGTGCGCGTTTCGCTTTATGACCTCGAAGGCGGTGAAATTGAACCGTTTGTGGATTTAATTGAAGAAGCCGATGCCTTGTTATTCGGTTCGCCGACGATTAATGGTGATGCGGTAAAACCCGTATGGGATTTATTATCGTCATTAGCTGTAGTCAATTTAAAAAGCAAATTGGGTGCGGCATTTGGCTCTTATGGCTGGAGTGGTGAAGCCGTCAGAATGATTGAAGACCGTATGCGTGGTTTAAAAATGCGTGTGCCACGCGAAGGTTTGCGCGTTAAATTAATTCCAACACAAGAAGAATTGGATGAGTGCCAAGGGTTTGGTAGAGAAATAGCCAATATACTGATCGGTAAGGAAATCAAACGCGATGTTATTGATTTAGCCGACTTGCATTGATAATCCACCGAAACGTTTTTTAGCGACTAAATGAAAGGAACACGAATATGCCTAAAGCAAAAATTACTTTTGAAGACATTGATCAAACCGTTAGCGTTCCAGCCGGAACACGGGTGATTGAAGTGTCGGAAAAAATCGGCGCGGGCGTGATTTACGGTTGCCGCGAAGGGGATTGTGGCACTTGCATGATGGAAGTCACCGAAGGCTGGAATAATTTAACTGAACCTTCCGTATTGGAAGAAAAAGTCCTGCGGGAGAACATGGCGGGTCGTCATTTCCGTTTAGCGTGTCAGGCGCAAATCCTTGGTGATTGCAAAGTTAAACCCGCTTGATTGTGATTTAAGGAGAAATCCCATGCCATTAATTACGTTTTCTAGCCCCGAATACAAAGATAAAACCGTTTACGCGGTGGCAGGAAGTTTTACCGAAACCGTGTTAAAGATTGCTAAGAGCAATAAAATTCCCATTGATTTTTCTTGTGAAAATGGCGAGTGTGGTACTTGTGTTGTTAAAGTTACCTCATTAAGTGATAAAGCCCCAATGGGTTATCACTTGGAGGAAAAAGAAAAAGCTGTTTTATTAGAGCTTGGGAAAGTCACTAAAGACGAGTTGGAAGACATGATCGTGAATGACTTACCCAGCAAATGGCGTTTGGCTTGCCAATTTATCCCGCGTGACGAAGATATTCTGGTTGAGTATTGATTCATGCTACAAAAGGCAGAGATACACTCTCTGCCTTATTGATTTAGCCCTACCGCGTTTTATTATTCCTGCCTGACATTCTCCAATTATTCTTTGATTCATTTTGTTTACCGCATTAATGTGGGGCATTACCTTTTAAATGACGCTTAAAATCCGTAGTTGTGTATTGTTCCCCACATCGTTATGGGCTTTGCTGTGTGGTAAAGCTGACATGATGTCGTATCAGTTGATTTATCATTTTGAATAATAATGGTTTTTTGTTTCTGGCATAACACTTGCTTGATCTTTGTCATTCATTTGGTAAAAGGAGAACGCTATGTCAGAGACCGACCTCGAACTCGATCTGGAAGATTTGGTCAGTGCGGAAGATTTCTTGAATTACTTCGCGATTCCGTTCGATCAAACCACCGTTCACGTTTACCGCTTGCATATTTTGCAACGCTTTCATGATTATTTGGCAAAAGAAACTAAGCCCGCTGATGACGATGGTTTGCGTGAGCAATACACGCGCTTGTTGACGAAGGCGTATGAGGATTTCTTGCATTCCGATGCAAAAACGGAAAAGGCTTTGAAAATCTATAAGATGCAAGGACCACAAACCAGTTTTGTGCCGTTAGAAAGTTTGTTTGCGGCAAAGGGTTAAGCTTATGCGTCCACGCTTTGATTATGGTGATCGGGTGCGCGTAACCCGCAATGTGCGCGACGATGGCACATTCCCTGGGGCGAATGTTGGGAATTTACTCGTCAGGCGTGGCAGTGTTGGGTATGTGCGCGACATGGGGACGTTCTTGCAGGATCAGTTGATTTATTCCGTGCATTTTTTCGAGCAGCAAAAAATGGTGGGCTGTCGGGAAGAGGAGTTGATTGGTGCTGATGAGCCGTGGACTCCGAGTTTGTTTGAATTCCGCGAAAAAGTGACACCGAAAAAAACCTTGAGCGTGAATGGAGAAATTATTGCTAAACCAGGGGATATGGGGCAGGTGTTGAAGGTACTGCGTGATTTGCCCGAAGCCGCGTACCATGTGCGTTTCCCTGGGCGTACCTTGCAAATTCCTGAAGCTCTGTTAGACCCAGCACCGCTTGATGCGCCAGACCTGCCTGACATCATGGATGAGGAGGAAGATAGCGATGACTAATACCATGCCTGATTTGAGTTTTGCGGTCATGGGTAAGCCACCGACTTACCGTTATCACTTGTTACGGAATGCCTTGGATAGTTTTCAGAAAAACCTGACCCAGTTGAATGATAAGGAATTTCAACGGGTGCGATTACGCGCTGATCGTAGTTTTGAACTGGAAAATCTGGCTTTGCAAAGCCCTGAAGCCGCGCAACTGATTGTGCCGGAAGACCAAGTGGAAGCGGCGGTACAAGAGATTGCCGAACGGTATCCAAACGATGAAGATTTCACCATTGACCTCAGCCAGAACGGTTTAAACCCCGATACGCTGCGTCAGGCTTTGCGCCGTGAATTACTGTTTGATGGTGTATTGCGCAAGGTGGGCGCAAGCGGTTTATTGGTGAGCGACATTGATATTCAGTTGTACTACGAGCTGAATAAAGAGCGGTTTACTCGCCCTGAAACGCGGCTTGCCCGTCACATTCTAATTACCATTAATGACGATTACCCTGAAAATCGCCGTGATGCGGCATGGCAACGCATTCAGAAAGTTGCTACGCAAGCCACGGGGAATGTCAAACAATTTGCTAAGTTAGCGCGGCAGTATTCCGAATGCCCTACCGCAATGGAAGGCGGTAAGCTTGGTAATGTTCCCGCAGGGCAGCTTTACCCTGAGCTTGATGCGGTATTGTTTAAACTGCCCGCTGGGGCGGTGAGCGTGCCGATTGAGTCCAGCCTTGGTTTCCATGTATTGCTATGCGAACAAGTTTTCCCCATGCAACAGATTTCCTTGACCAAAGCCAAGCCGCAAATCCGTAGCTTATTGGAAGAACGCAGCCAGCGTAATTGCCAAAAAGCGTGGCTGAAGCAATTGGAAACCCGCACAACTTTGGAGGTATCCCCATGAGTGATAAAACCCCCGCTTGCTCGTTTTGCGGACAAGTACAAACCCCTCAAATCCCGTTAATTGCAGGGATGAATGGGCATATTTGTGAAGCGTGTGTGCGTTTGGCGCATCAGGTGATTAGCACTTGGAGTCGTAAGCGTAATGTCGCTGAACCACTCAAACACCCACCTAAACCCTTGGAAATCAAAGGGATTCTGGATCGTTATGTGATTGGGCAAGATGCCGCGAAAGAAACCCTTGCGGTGGCGGTGTATAACCATTTCAAACGCTTGCGCTTGGAAACGGATCAACCGCGCATTTGTACGCATCCTGACAAATCGGTGGTGGAACTGGATAAATCCAACATTCTGCTATTGGGTCCTTCTGGGACGGGTAAAACCTTGTTGGCAAGTACCTTGGCGAAGATCGTTGGCGTGCCATTCGTGATTGCCGATGCCACCACCCTGACGCAAGCGGGTTATGTGGGCGAGGATGTGGAAAGCATTATTGCGCGTTTAATGGATAGCGCGGAAGGCAATAAAGAGCTGGCGGAATGGGGCATTGTGTACATCGACGAGATCGATAAATTGGCGCGGAGTGGGGAAAATTCTCACGGTACACGCGATGTTGGTGGCGAAGGTGTGCAACAAGCGTTATTGAAGTTGGTGGAAGGTACACAAGTCAAAGTACCCGCTAAAGGACGTAAAGACCAGCCGCCGCTCATGGTAGATACACGCAATATTTTGTTTATTGTTGGTGGCGCGTTCGCAGGATTGGAACGTCTGCTGGAAAAACGCCTTAAACCCAGCGCGAAAGGCATTGGTTTTAAAGCCACACACGCTGAACCTAGTAATGCGGCTTTGGACAAAATCCGTTTATTTGCGGAAGTACAGCCAGAAGATTTACGCCATTTTGGTTTGATTCCAGAATTTATCGGGCGTTTTCCGGTGATTACCGCGTTACACGATTTGGATGAAGCGGCATTAATCCGCATTTTAACCGAGCCGCAAAATGCGCTAACCAAGCAATATCAGCAGTTATTTGCCTTGGATAATACTGAGCTGGAATTTACGACCGATGCGTTACAGGCGATTGCGCAAAAAGCCATTGCGCACGGTACGGGGGCGCGAGGCTTGCGCGGTGTGTTGGAGAACTTATTGCGGAAGTTAATGTTTACCTTGCCATCGGAGGAAAATGTTGCTCGTTGTGTGGTGACGGGTGATATGGTTAAAGGTGAGGCGGAAATCGCGTTGGAATATCGAACATCCACGGCATTGGTTTTGGAACAACCCGAAGCGCAGGTGATTCCTTCTGTTTGATGTTCTAAATTATTTTTCAGTGCTACCAGACTTTGGAAACTAGTGGATGTCTTCGGCATGTAGTGAATGGAAGAAGCCTTCCGAGCGGACGTTGTTGCAGCAGTTGACTTTTGTTCTCTGCTGTCAACAAATTTTTGTTTTTAATGCTTTAATAAGATGTCAGTCGACCTGTAAACAGAATGCATTGTAATAAAACTTGGCTTGTTATATAGAGCTAATTAACTCGTAAATGACATTCCCGTTGCCTATTGCAGGTCGTAAATAAAAATGCAAAAAACCAAAAAATAATTAAAGCTAAATAGGGG
>CAZTUZ010000204.1:0-4863 GCA_964617055.1 uncultured Thiothrix sp. | reverse complement strand
CAACCAGTTTACATCAGTAAAATCTTATGCGCGAAAACTTCTAGATAGTTACTTATATCAAACTTTTTTCCATCTATAAAATCCGATTTTGTCTATAAAATGTGGTTATATGCTTTTAATTTTCCACCTGCAATAGCTGATATACTAACAAAGCTCACAACCTATCGAGGATTTGTACCTCAAGGTGCAAAAACAAGTGGTTTTATAGCAAATTTAATTTTTTGGGATAAAGAACCAAAACTAGTAAGGAGTCTAAGTAAGAAAGGAATAGTCTACTCGAGACTAGTTGATGATATTACGCTCTCCTGTAACTACCGACCAAGTAGTAAAACATATAGAAAATGTATTGCCGAAACTTATGGAATGCTTTTATCCAAGGATGTTGAACCTAATCGAAAAAAACATAAAATTATGTTAAGTGGTTTTAAACAAGTTATACATAGTCTAAATACTACATCTAGAAAGCCAACCATCTCGAAAAAAGAGCGAAACAATCTCAGAGCAGCAGTTTTTCAATTAGAAAATTTTCCAATACACCAGAGAAACAAATCAGAATATAAAAAGCGCTTTCAAAGCATAATGGGCAAGGTAAATATTCTATGTAGACTTCATGAAAATGAAGGTTTAAACCTTAAAGCTCGTTTGAAAGCTATCATTCCTAAATAATAGTTTAACTTTCAACCCGTCAACGCCATAAACACCTGCGGTAATCTCTCAGGCAATCTTTGCACATTATCAATCACCGTATAACGTTTGCCGAATATATCGCGTACATATTCATCCGCTCGTGGGTCGAGGCTGATGCAGTAGGTGTAAATGCCTTGATTATCCAGTTCTTTTACTGCTTGGCGCGTGTCTTGCGTTAATAATTGCGGGTCGTCGACATCAATATCGGACGGTTCGCCGTCGGTGAGTATCAGTAACAGTTTTTTATCCGCATTTTGGTGTTCTAAATAATGCGCGGCGTGGCGTAAGGCTGCGCCCATACGGGTGGAATAGCCTGCTTCCATTGCCGCTAAACGCCCTTTGACTTCATCCTGAAACGACTCGCGGAAGCCTTTAATATGCTGATAACGTACTTCGTGGCGGGTGTTAGAGGCAAAGCCTGCAATCGCAAACGGGTCGCCGAGTGCTTCAATCGCCCATGCTAATAAGGACACGGCTTCTTGGCTGAGCTCGAGGATGCTTTGCGTGCAGCCTTGCGGGGTTTCGCTGATCGAGGCGGATAAATCCAATAGCAACATCACCGCAATATTGCGCCCGTCGTGTTTATGGCTCATATTGATACGTGGGTCGGGATTCGCGCCGCTTTTGAAGTCAATCAGGGAACGAATTGCGACATCCAAATCCAGCTCGCTACCTTCTTCTTGATAACGCACGCGGGTATAGTTTTGCGGCTTTAATAAATCGACGATTTGCTTAAGTTTTTTCGCCAATGCCGCGTGTTTTGCCAGCAAAGCATCAATGTGTGCGGGGCTGCCTTGGGCGTGTAAACCTTCATACACACTCACCCAATCAGGGCGATAAGTCTGCGTGCTGTAATCCCATTCGGGGTAATGGCGCGGCGGCAAACCTTGCACTTCGCTTTGATCGTCGCGCTTCGTTTGCTCAAAAAAGTCCTCGTCGTCGCTTTCCTCAATAAATTGCCACAAATGCCGATTATCATCACGGTAGGGAATCGCGGTATCGGTAAAATACACATTGGGCAATTGATCGGACTGCAAGCGTGTTTTTGCCACGAATGACAAGGCTAAATCGACCATTGCACGGGTGGAACTTTCGCCTTGTTGCATGAGGGCGTGAAACTGGGCGACATATTCATTAATCGTGGCATTTTGATAACCATGTTCAGGGTTCAAAATCGCATAGGACAACATTGCCAAACGATGGCGCAAACACGATTCTTTAGCAGGATTACACGCACCTTCTTCAGGGCGGGGATGCAGGGCAATAAAAATACGGCGTAAGCCTTGATACTGCTGCATTGCCATGTACTCGACGCGGCTATCTTCCAAGCGTTCAATAGCAATGCGTTGCTGTGGGCTGAAATTATCGGCAATCACCTTGCTCGTCCAACGCTGATGCGCCGCCATGTGCGCCAGTACTGCACGATAACGGTCTATGCCTCGCACCCCATTGAAATCATCGAATACATCAGGAATACGCATACCATATTCATCGAAATACGGCTGTTGCTCGCGCATATCGCGAAAATCAATCGAATATGGCACAAGATGATCGTTGCGTTGCCAACAGGCTTGCAGATACAGATTCAGCTTACGCTCGTGATGAGTGAATAGCGTACCTTTGCGCTCGTGCTGCAACATGGCTTTACTATCCGCCGACTCCAGCGCGAAGTACTCCTCTTGGCGTTGCGGATGTTTGCCATAATTGCGAATGCCGTATTCAATCCAATTTTTTAAGCCACCCAATGCCAATTGATTGATTAAATAAGGCATTTGCTGGAGTAGTTTAGGCAGTCCCGGACTAGGAATGGTGGTATGAAAACCGTGAATCGAGCCTGTGGTGCGATTCATCATCTCGAAAATGATTTCAATATAATGTTCAACCAATTCACGACTCCCCAAACGCCGCGCCACTTCAGGCAGGGATTGCAAAAACGCCGGAATCGAACGCCCATTGGGAGTACGCGACATTGCCCACACTGCTTGGCTAATGCGTGTGAGCATATCTTCGCCTAAGTCGTGGGCAATATCCGGCATTTCTTCAAGATAAGTCAGTACGGGATCAAACCCACGCCCGATCTTGCACACCAACGACGCACCATCGAGATAATCCTTAATCCCCTGTTCGCTCAACACCGCTTGCGCGTGCTGCATACAACCTGCAAAGGCATCATTAAGCTGTTTGAAATTGCAGCTTAGTTGGGTGCGATAATGTGCAAGGGCTTCGGCGGATAGCGACATACAAACTCTCTCAGAAACAGGTGCGATGATTTTGCTTGAGGGTAGTTTAGGGGGAATGGGGGTGTGGGGGCTATATTACTGTGAGGGGTGGGTTGGAGCTAAGGTCGTCTTAGGTCAAAAAGCTTGGCGATAAACGGTTGTATGCTCTGAAATATATGACGTATGATTACTAATCATAAGTGTCGCTATCTGATGGTGGTTTTTTGCCATTTTGATCACAATCTATACAGACCATCACCAAAAAAAGATAAAGCCTCATTTTTTCAGACTAGGCGGAGTCTGGAATAATATGTTATACCGAGATTCCGTCTAATAAACTTTTGGCAAATTAAAAACTGATGTTCATCACCAGATTTATACAGTAAAAAAAAATATTTTTATCGTGCGTTAAAGTAGTAAAAATTTTTAGTCATCTCGATGATTTTTAATAGATTTAAGGAAGTGCCATATGAACACAAAATCCATATATTTTTTTTGTTTTGGAGCAGCGTTGCTTGGTATTAATGCTGAATTTGCTATTGGAGATTCATTAAAAATTCAATGGAACGAAAATAACCATAATTATCAGCGCTTTGACAATCCCAGCATCGCGTGGACAAGTGCTAAAAACAGATGTGCCAGTCTAGGTGGACATTTGGTCACTATAACATCTGCAGCAGAGCAACAGTTTATTTACGATAAACTACTTGTCCCAGAGACAAACTTTGATGGTTTTGCTATTGGTGCTAGTGACTCCACCACTGAATATAATTGGCAATGGATAACTGAAGAAGATAAAAATGGTTGGACTTATAGTAATTGGCTTGATGATAAACCTCGCAATAACATATCAAGAAATTATCTATATATACTGAACCCCAACAGTGGCAATAGAGGACGCTGGATTGATGGACCAGATGTAGTAAACAATGATTATTACATCCATAATTTCGGAGGCTATATTTGTGAATGGAGTAGTAATATTTATATTGATACCAGCCGCCTAAATGATCTCAATGGCAATAGTTACCCAGAAGATGCCATTTTATTTGTAAATTATAAAACTGATATGCACACGGTAGAGATTAGGGATCGTAAAACTCGTCTTAAAATAGGAGCTTCTTTGACTTTTGCGAAAGATAGTCGTTTGCCTAAAGGAATTGTGACATTACGTGATACAAACAATAATGGCATTCAAGAAATTGGCGTATTGGATATGAACTATAGTGTTAATATGCCAGTAGTGAATATCCGTGATCTAAATAAAGGCACAGGTTCTTATCTCAAAAGCATACATTTCTTTAGAAATGGTCTTCATATTCCTGTTTCCGTAAGTGTAGAACCTGATATTAATGGTAATGGGGCAGATGAAATAACAGTTCTGGCTACCAATAAACAAACAGGAAAAGCAAATAGCGAGACTCGTGATAGCAAAACTCAGCAATTGATATATGCAAATAGTTATTAAATAAATTGATAAATTATATATATTAGGTATACTCATGGCAACTGAGGTTTAGGTTTTGCTATTTTTACGAACTTATTCATTATCAATGAATTATAAATTTTAAGAAAACCGAATTTTCAATTGCTGTGGGTATGTTATTTTTAAAGATGATCCATCTTGTGATTGGTACTAATCCAAATACCAACGATTGTTCGATGATAGCTCGCGACTCCATTTTAATTACTCCCTGTCATGCATGACGTTATGCATAGAAATGTTCTGGTCTACTACACAGCCTGATACATCGAAAAATTTTCTGATCTACAACTGTATGACCCGAACAGCTATACACAGCAAAAACTGGATTGACAAGCTGCATCACGTACATACAATGTAACTATGATGCAGTTCGAGTGGGATATAAAAAAAAGAAGCAGTCAACCTAAAAAAGCATAGCATCTCCTTTGAGGAGGCGAGGTCAGTTTTCTATGATGATTTTGCTGTTCAATT
>CAZTUZ010000203.1:0-4965 GCA_964617055.1 uncultured Thiothrix sp. | reverse complement strand
GTACAAAGCGTAACGTGCATCCCACGTCACTTGTTGCAATTGCTGCCGCACCCGCGCAGCATCAGCCAGTAATGTTTGCCCTTCCCATTGGGTAAACGCATCACCTAGTAAACTTTGCCACGCGCTTTCTTGCAAATAGGCTTCGGGTAATAGCTCATACAAAGCAGGATAAGTCGCCAATTGCGCTTGCAAACGGGCGGCTTCGGCGGTATCCACATCGCCATCCAACATATCCAACAGCGTCAGTAAACGGTGTTGACCTAACAACAATTGTAAAGCGGCATAAGTACCGTTAAACGGCGTGCCCAACAATACCAAGCGGCAATCCGCTTCTTGTTGCAAACGTTGCCAAACCTGCGGCATTTCACTCAGCATGGCCTGCACCACCAACCCACCTGCGGCGTGTGCTAACAAACGTAAAACCAATTTGCGTTTACCGTCACGCGCATTATCCAGCTCGAGTGTTAATGCTTCTCCCAAACGCCGTCCCGCCTCAAGCACTGACCGCCGCCAATCCCACGCAAATGGCACAACACGATGTTTGGCTTCCAACTGCGCCAGTAAGGGACGGTAAGCACTTTCCAACACCCCATCAGCGGTGACGTTAGCGGTATCCATTGCCAAGCGGGAAAAATCCCCCCAAGCCAACATTGCCATGTCTAACCAAATGGATTGTGCATCCACTTTTAATGTCGACCCCATCCATGCGGGAAGAAAATACAGCACACTTTTCTTTTCTGGTGTTATCCCTGACATTGCTGTATCCGCTGCGGCTCGCAAGTTTTGTTCAGGTAGGGAATAAGTCGGCGTAAAATCGGTGAAACGTGTATCTTCTGTTGGGTGTTGCAGCGCATTCAGCAAGCGTTCCCGCACTAAGGCATCCGCAAAATAAGTAAAATGCCCGCTATCTTCACGCTGATCGAGATAAAAACGCATCCCCTGTGTGCGCGGCGCACCACCATACATACTCGACGTATTCACCATGTAATCATGATCTTCACCCGCAAAACACTGGTTTGCCCACGCTTTAAATCGCCCCAACAAACCCGCTGACTTCACGTTACCCGCAATCACGCTTAAATCTGTATCCAACTGCACTTGTGGACGATTCAGCAGCCGCACCAATGGTGACGTGGGTAACAGTGCCTCTAATCCTGCCAAATTCATCACACTAGTACGTTCTAATGTCACCGCCATCAGTGTCATGCGCAGGAAATCTGCCAAATGCTGAGTGCGTAACGTGGGCGTTAGGTTCGCCACATTAAACAGCAGTGATAGCTGATCTTCCACACCATTGTTTGCTAATGTTGAACCTCGTGCCGGACACGCCACCCGTACAAAACGTTCCACCGTAATGTGTTTTTGTCGGCACAACTGGTTAATTTCTTGCAGAGCTTGCCAATCAGCCTGCCGTTCCGCACTGGCAAAGCCCTGCAACTCCACCGCTGTAAACAGTGCTTCACCACTATCGTGAAGGCTGACAAATTCCCCATTACTCTGCCGTGTCCGCCGCTTCAGGGATAGTTGACTCAGCAATTCGCCAACTAATCCCCCCAGACCATGACTAATAATGTGTAAACGTGTTTGATCAGGAAAACTGCGCAAAATCGCCAAAGCGTGCTGAATCGGGCTAACGGTCAGCGTGTGTTGTTCCAGCGTAAAAACTTGCTCACCATAAGGTGCAAATAAACGCTGCAAATAGGCAGTCGCATGATAGCCTTGACGTGACTCCCATAATTCACCAAAACAACTAGCAGTATTCGCCCACGCGCCATGCAGCCATAATAAGACTGGCTTTTGTGTATCGACACCCAAATTTTCCGGCGTGATAGTTTGTAAATTCAATCCATTAGGATCAGAACAACGGTATAAACCAGCCCGCGCAATGTGCAGGGATTCAAGCTGCGCGAGAATTTGATCCACCGTTGCGTATTGCCATGTTTGCGCCAATGTTACCTGTACTATACGCAGGTATTTCAGCTTTAAACCCGCAACATCGGTATTTTCTACTGCATTAAATGCCCCAAAACGCAGCCATCGCTTATATCCTCCCTCCCATTCCAGTTCCAAAAGGGCATCATCTTCTAGCGCATCAAAGCTTAGCTCCCGTGCTTTAGCGGTTGGGTCTAGTGTGATTTCCTGTTGATAAACGACGTGCAACACATCTTGGTATAAAGCAGGCGTTGCAACGACATTACGCGCGGTGATTTTACCGCCAATTTGAATGGATGCCATGTACTCTGTTCCAATAGCTGATTGGAGGGTTTATCCCTTTATATCAGCCGTTCGACGGCTTTTCTAGAAGGATGTGCTCACAACGGAATAATCCTCTATAATTGGCACATTTTGAAAAAAATTGTGGTCACTCGACCTCGTATAACGTAATAAAGCGATAAACGTTCGCAGGAGCTTGTTCGGTATGCCATTTTCCAATCCTTCTGAAGTGGATGCTCGTCAAACAACCATCCAACAACCGCAAACGACCCTACAAGGGCGTTATGTGTTGCGTCGTTGCATGGCAGATTCTGCATTGGGCAAATTACATTGGTCACAAGATTTACAGAAAAACCAAGCCAATGGAGAACAAGCCAACCTGTTTATCTTCCTGATTAATCCGATGCTGTCACAACAATTGGGATTTGAAGGCGTTTT
The DNA here is from genome assembly GCA_964617055.1 of uncultured Thiothrix sp. Lineage (GTDB taxonomy): Bacteria > Pseudomonadota > Gammaproteobacteria > Thiotrichales > Thiotrichaceae > Thiothrix. The sequence continues at coordinate 2,313 of CAZTUZ010000203.1, read as the reverse complement.
CAAACAGGTATTAGCGACTTACCAACGCCCCGCACCCGCCATGCCAATCGTCATTGATAACGGCACGCACAACGACGGCACACGCTGGTATGCTATCCAAAACACCAACGGTATGTTACTTAGCGAACGCCTACAGGAACTCGATGAGCGTGGAATGCCCCTTCCCGATGCCTTGCAATTACTAGAACAAATCACGCAGGCCACAGCACAATTCCGCCCTGACGGTGTGTTTGGTTATCTCGAACCGAGCACCCTGCTGCTAAGCCACGAAGGGATCAAGCTAATGAGTGCTCCTATCGTATCTGCCTTACGCCTGCTGCAAACGGGTAGACATGACATTACTTTACCCACATTGCATTCTGGGTACATCAGTCCAGAAGTTTTGCTGGGTCACTTACCCATCGCCAGCGACGATACGTTTTCCATTGCCTGCCTAACGTACTACCTACTAAAAGGTGAAATGCCTTATGCAAAATACAGCACCTTGGAAGCCGCCGTGCGCAACGTTTTCCCCACCAGCACCCGCAAACTACGACAGGAAGCATGGAATGTGCTGCAACAAGGCCTGAGCTTACAACGCGCCCCGCGCCCTGCAACACCAACCGCATTTTTACGCACTTTGCAACGCAAACAACACAACCGCCTCTTAGTACCTGTTGCTGCCACAGCAGCGGTCAGCACCTTAGCATTGGCAGGCTACTTCGTGATTTCCAGTTGGAATAAACCTGAGCCTGTACCCGCTACCGCCCTCGCTCCACTTACCGAACCTAGCAGCCCCACCACTGTCGCCAGTGCACCAACATTGGTAAACGAACCCAGCACATCCCCAACCACACCTGATACAAGCACAAACAGCAGCAATACCAACACAAACGCCGTCAGCGTCAGCACCACACCTGTTCCAACACCTACTACAACGACAACAAACCCTGAAATCCAAACCCTCTTGCAACAAGCCAACGATGCCATTCATCGTGGTAATATCTTGAGTCAGGACGATAAACCTGCTGCCTTGGACTACCTTCGCAAGGTTTACCAACAAGACCCCAGTAATAACGAAGCTAAAACACTTTTAGCGCAGTTAGTTGATGACCAACAAGCCGAAGCGGAGACATTATTAAGCAGCGGTCAAGTCGATACAGCAGACAACCTCCTCAATCGCACAGACAACCTCATCACCGAATTTACACTGCATGACAGTTTAAAACGCCAAGTCGCGCTCGAATCGCAAGTCGAACAAGCCAAACGCAATCCAAATACAGAACCAGCAATCGCAACAGCCGTTGGTGCAGGCGCGGCGACAGCCACAACGACGACCAATGCTGTCACAGCCAATACCACAGCAATCACACCGCTCAATAGCAATCTAGACCCTAGTGATTGGGCAGGACAAGCTAAAGCCGCGCAAGAACAAGCATTAAACTACCTGAAAAAAGGCAAAACCGTTGAAGCGCGTCCGCATTTAGATGCCAGCCAAGCCCTTATTGTGCAACACAACCTCGAAAAACTCGTGGAAGAACAACTCGCATTGGAACAACGTTTCCGAGAAACCCGCGACAACATGGGCATATTCCCTGCCGACACAAACAAACTATCAACCGCAGAAAAGAAACCCGAATCCAGTACCAAACGCGAAACGGCGGCCAGCACGCGTTCAACCTCAGGTGATACCGCCGACGCAAAACCACGAAATAACGAATCACAAAAAGAGAAAACCGCATCACGCGAAACCAACACTCGCCCCCCCCAAACAGAACGCAACAACACTCCCCGTTCAAACCCAGCGGTTACTCAACAAATCTCAGCACGTTCCGCAACACACCCCCCAGTGGAATATGTCGCCCCTCCCGTACAGGCACGTCCCGCACCACCGCGCCCTCCTGCACAACCGACACCAGTACGTCCACAACCTGCACCGCCCCCACCCGTGGCAGCTCGTCCGGCTAATCAGGGGAATGGTAATGTACCCGATTTAATGGAAGTGCCGCTGAACATGATTACCAATCAGCGGCAGTAATACGAACCGTAAATCACAGGGAATCAACGATGTTGATTCTCTGCGGTTAAATGATAACTCCGTACCATACGCCCATCAGCTTCAATCGAATGCAAATGCACGTCATAACCCCATAAGCGATGCACATGACGCAGCATTTCATTCACATCATTATTCAGCGGACGGCGGTTATTCAAAGCATGTTGCAGGGTTAATGAACGATCACCACGCACATTCACCTTTTGCACTTGAATATCCGGTTCTTGATGGCTCAAGTTATATTGTTGCGACAATAATTCGCGTACTTGACGATAACC
>CAZTUZ010000202.1:0-5019 GCA_964617055.1 uncultured Thiothrix sp. | reverse complement strand
GTGATGATTGGCGTGGCTGCAATCGTCCAAATAACCAAAATAATCAGGGCTGGAATACCACACCATACTGCTACCAAGTAGCCAGAATAAGCTGGTAACGAATGCAAATCCGTGCCGCCACGTTTACTGCGGGTTGCCACCGCAAGCGAACGCTTTCGCCCTATGAAGTAGCTGAAGGCAGTCAAAGCCAACAGCAAAAGTAAGATGCCAAGTGTATTCATTAAAACTCCTGATCGGGAAATGTCGGTCAGTCAAGCCCATGCATTGAGAAGGCGTTTAGATTGTAGGGGGAGAATATGACATAATTGTTACAAACGCTTAAAGCTTTTGTAGTAATGCCTCGGCTTGTATCAAGATAATGGGGACATAAAAAAAGGGAGCGTGGCGCACGCTCCCGTGATCAAGCAGGTTTAGGTCGTTGCTTTTATAGGTAGAGCATTCTTATTTGAGTGCATTAGCTGAGACAGGTTTCAGTGCGGCGGCAGCAGCGATAGAAGCTGCTTTTTCGCCAGCAGGCAATGCGACTAAGCCTTTCTCTGCTAAGTAGCCATCTGGGCTGAGAGCTGCATCGCTGGCAAATTCAGCCATGTACTCTTTGATACCTTTAATTTGGTCAACGTGGCTGTTTTTTACATAGAAGTACAGCGGACGTGACAGCGGATAGCTACCGTTTGCGATGGAATCGTAGCTGATTTCTGCGCCATCGATAGGTGCAGCTTTTAGAGAGTCTACGTTTTGCTCTAAAAAGCTGTAACCGAAGATGCCAACCGCTTCTGGGTTTGCTTGCAGTTTTTGTACGATTAAGTTGTCGTTTTCACCCGCATCAACGTAGTGACCATCTTCACGCACGGTTGTGCACGCTTTCTTGAAGGCTTTTTCGTCTTTCTTTTTCAGTTCTGGCATACCTTGGAACAGCAAACAGCCTTTTTCCATGCCTAATTCCGCTAACGCATCGCGTGTACCAGAAGTTGCTGGTGGGCCGATGATTTCGATTTTCACGTCAGCCATGTTTGGGTTGATTTGTTTCCAAGTGGTGTAGGTGTTTGGTTGTAATTCACCGTTAGGACCTGTTGGAACGTCTTTTGCCAAGGCTAAGTACAGTTCACGACGGCTCAGTTTGACTGGAGCAGCACCTTTTGCTTGGGCGATTGCAATACCATCGAAACCAACTTTGACTTCAGTAATAGCGTCAACACCATTTTTTTGGCAGAGTTCCATCTCGCTTTTTTTCATGCGGCGTGAAGCGTTGGTAATGTCAGGAGTGTCAACACCAGCACCTGAACAGAACAGTTTCATACCACCACCTGTACCAGTGGATTCGACTTTGGGTGCTGCCATACCTGTTTTTTTCGCAAACTGTTCTGCAACGGCAGTAGCGAATGGGTAAACGGTGGAAGAGCCAACGATTTCGATATTATCGCGTGCATGTGCCATGCTAGACGCAGCCACTAAGCCCAAAGCAACCGCCAGAGTGAGTTGTTTCATTAAAAAGTCTCCTTCAAAAGCAATATCAGCAAACCCGACTGGATTTGTGGCGCATCGTAGAGGTTTTCGATGAAAGTTTTATGGCAATAATATGAAAGGATTATGACAAGGCGAATTTTTTTGATAATCATGGATGATTTTTTGTCATAAAAACCAGACAAGTAATGCGGCGTGTTGGATTACACAGCACCCAACACGCCCAAATCCATTAGTGTGAATCGTTGGATTTAGTGGTTGAAGGTGTATAGTGGTTAATTTTGTCCATGATGGCATACAGCACGCCAGAAACCACGAAAGTCAAGTGAATCCCCAACATCCATGCAAGGTGGCGGTCACTGACATTATCCACATTCATGAAGGCTTTAAGTAATTCGATTCCCGAAATGGCGACAATTGAGCCGATCAGTTTTAACTTAAGGTCAGTAAAGCCAATGTGCCCCATCCATTCGGGGCGGTCGGCGTGACCGTGTAGGTCTTCCATTTTTGACACGAAATTTTCATACCCACTGAAAATAATAATAATGAGCAAGTTCATGATGAGTGATACGTCAACAATGGAAAGTACACCCGTGATAATGTCATTACCATCAGCCGTCATGATGGTTGCGCCGAGTATCCAGATTTGTTTGAGTGCTTTGACCATCATCAGAATGAGGGCAACGACTAGAGCAAGGTAAACAGGGGCGACTAGCCAACGACTTGTAAATAGGAAGTGTTCAAAGGCATTTTCGAGCTTATTCATAAGGGCTTACCAATCCTTTAATGGCATAAAAGTTGCTGCATTTTTCAAGAAGCTTGTGAAAATGTAAAGGGAAGCGGAAATGAGCCTTAAAAAGCAGTACTTAAAGAGTCGTCCTGTCTGCAAAGTCACCTTCCGTATCAGCAAGGATGCTGCTAAGTCTGCCACGGCGATTGCCTTGGTGGGGGATTTCAACGCATGGGATGCGACCACTCACCCCATGAACGCTTTAAAAAACGGGGAGTTTACCACCGTAGTGGCATTACCCACGAGTACGTCTGAATACCAGTTCCGTTACTTGTATCAACAGGAAGCACAACAACAGTGGGAAAATGACTGGCAAGCAGATGCCTATGTGACCAATGGTTTCGGCGAGGAAAACTCGGTAGTGCGTGTGTAAGCTAATGCGCTGTAACTCACGGTTTTTGCGTTATTTCAGGATAAGGGTGTTATCTGTGCAACAAATCCTTAACCTGAATGAAATACTGTAGTCAAACAGCTTGCGTAAGCTCGCGCCTCAAGTTCTTTCGAGATACACAGAGACAGAGGTTGTAGCAATGAGTGAGCAGCATAGCCAACATAATCTTGTTCAGGCCAATATTGATGCCGACGATATAGGTCATAACACGTCAAATAATCCTTCTTTTGATCAAATCTTAGCTGTGCGCTTAAGCCGCCGTGGCTTACTCAAAGGTGGATTTTCCCTCATGGCGGCATCAGTGTTGGGAACAGGTTTAGTCGCTTGTGGCGGCGGCGGTAGTTCTAACAGTAGCAGCACAGACAACAATAATACCACTACCAATCCAACCAGTTTGAGCTTTACACCAGTTGCAAAAAGCCTGGCAGATGCGCTGGTGATTCCAACAGGCTATACCGCAACAGTGTTGTACGCTTTAGGTGATCCACTTAACAACAATATTGCTGCTTATAAAAATGATGGTACGGATACGGATTTTGATTATCGTGCAGGCGATCATCATGACGGTATGCACTATTTTGGTTTGGATACCAGCACCAATAAATATGCCGCGAGCAATGCAGATGCTGGTTTGCTGTGCATGAATCACGAAAACATGACACAACTGTTCCTACATACCGCCAGTGAAACCGTAACAGCGCGTACAGCAGCACAGGTGGATAAAGAAATTGCCGTTCACGGTGTTTCGATTGTGGAAGTACGCAAGTCCAGTGCTGCTTATGTGGTCAATAAAGCTTCTGGCTTTAATCGTCGTATTACGGCTGCTACTACCGTGGACATGAGCGGTCCGGCGGCGGGTGATGACATGCTGTTTACCAAGTATTCACCAACAGGGGTGCAAACACGCGGTACATTGAATAACTGCGCCAACGGTTACACGCCGTGGGGTACTTATCTGACTTGTGAAGAAAACTGGGCAGGTTATTTCAAAACCGATACGGCGGCATTGGCAACGGGTAAGGAAAAAACATCTCGTACTCGTTACGGTGTGTCTTCAACCGATGGCGGTTATGGCTGGGCTAATGCAACACCTGCGGACGATAAATACGCACGTTGGAACATTACCGCAACAGGGGCAACCGCAGCGGATGATTACCGGAATGCCGCGAACACATTCGGCTGGGTGGTGGAGATTGACCCTTTTGATGCAACGTCCACCCCGAAAAAACGCACGGCTTTGGGGCGTTTTGCGCACGAAGGTTGTTGGCCTGCGAAAGCCGTTGCAGGTAAACCGTTGGTGTTTTACATGGGTGACGACTCCCGCAACGAATACATTTACAAGTTCGTTTCTGATGCGCTGTGGGATGCCGCTGATGTGGGTAAGGGTGTCGCAGCAGGCGATAAATACCTGAATGCAGGGAAATTGTATGTTGCGAAGTTCAATGCAGACGGGACAGGTAGCTGGGTTCAACTGACCTTAAGCAATACCAGTATCGCCACTTACACGACTTACACGTTTGCGGATGAAGCGGATGTTGTAATCAATGCACGTTTAGCCGCTGATGCCGTTGGCGCGACTAAAATGGATCGTCCAGAATGGGGCGCGGTGAATCCCCTGACAGGTGAGGTCTACATGACCTTGACCAACAGCGTTTCCAGTAGCAGTGGGCGTGGTGTGAAAACCGCATTAGATGCCGCCAATCCGCGTTACTACGCCGATACCAAGGGTACGGCAACTAACAAAGGTAATGTCAACGGTCATATTATTCGTTGGCATGAAACAGGGGATAACCATGCAGCGACCAGTTTCCAATGGGATGTATTCTTGTTCGGTGCACAAGCGGATGCGGATAGCAATATCAACTTATCTGGTCTGACAGCAAGTAATGATTTCTCCAGCCCAGACGGTTTGTGGTTCAGCCAAGCCAGCCAAGGTTTGTTGTGGGTACAAACGGACGACGGTTTTTACACTGACACCACAAACTGCATGATGTTGGCAGCGATTCCGGGCAAAGTTGGTGATGGTGGTACAAAATCCGTGGTGAATAAAGCCGTTCCGACCAATGCGAATGCTGATCAAACGGTTACTACTTACGCGGGTAAAACCCTAGCAACCACGCAGTTAGCGCGTTTCTTGGTTGGTCCGAGTGGTTGTGAAATCACAGGAATTGCGGAAACACCAGATGGCAAAGCCTTGTTCGTGAATATCCAACACCCAGGCGAAGATACCACCAGCTTGACTGACCCAGCGGCATTCCAAAGCCATTGGCCAAGTGGCGGTACGGCGCGTCCACGTTCCGCGACGGTCGTGATTACCCGCAATGATGGTAATAAAATTGCAGTTTAAATAGGGCTAAACCTTGTCGATTAGGGATAT
>CAZTUZ010000201.1:0-5088 GCA_964617055.1 uncultured Thiothrix sp. | reverse complement strand
TGTAACCCGCAAGCATTTTTTCGGGTTACACGGGTTACAACGTTGTTTTTAAAGGGATTCCCCTTTAAATCTGCCGTGGTTTTTCGGGTTACACGGGTTACACGATTTAATGGGGATTTTGCCAAGCTATTGTTTTTCAATGAATCTGCTTGTAACCCGCTTGTTGGTTGTCGGGTTACAGCATTTGCACCTTTTCGGGTTACACGGGTTACAGGTGGTTTTCGGGTTACACGAATAACGGCTTGAATCATTGAAGACGTATGAGTGAGTACGAAAAAAGCCGCAACGTGTGCGGCTCGATGGATGATTATTGTAATGGGCTAAAGTCGTTTAGCCGTGTGCAACTTCGTTGAGTGCCGCGCTAATGATTTCTTCACTAACGCCACGTCGTTTCAAGTTCGATACCAGCGCGGTGACAGTATCGTTATCCAGTCGTTCAAGATCACGCCGCAACCCTTGACCAACGTAGGCTTTGAGCAAACCTTGATAGCCTGTGAAACCCAACACAGGGGCAAGGTGTTTAAGGTCGTCAACCACATCAACAGGCATACGCAAGGTGATGGTGGTCATGGGACGATCTTTACTAAGGCGGGTTCTCAGTTCATCAATCTTCATAGTAGTGTTGTTCCTGTCTGGTTGCCTTGCGTGCTGAAATAATCCGAATGCAATCGCCTTCTATTTGAATATGCACAACAAATAACAGATTCCATGCTTTATCCATGCCGATAATCGCATCACGCGCTTCGTCCTGTCGGCTTGCATCCACGAATCTCACGAACGGGTCAAAGAATGCCTGTGCTGCTTGTTCAAAGGTAATGCCAGTGTGTTTACGCTGATTGAGGCTGGCTTTATCCGCATTCCAGATGAATTGAATACCGTTCAGGGTAAAGGTTACATCCATTCCGTTATAGTCCTTCGTATTTATTTTGTAAATACATTTACCCGCAACCAACAAGCTATGCAAGTGAATCATTGAAAACGCATGAATGAGTACAAAAAAAGCCGCAACTTGTGCGGCTCTTGGTGGTTGGTTAGGGGTTGCTTATTGGCGTTGCTTGCGTTGCCGGAACTCTGCCAAACAAATTACCCGCGCTTGTGCTTCTGCTGCTGATCTGGATAACCCGCCGTCATGTTCCATTATCGCGGCGCGTTCCTCAAAGGCTTCCTGTTCTGCATCAATGTTGTTTCGGACATTGTTATTTTTTCGGGTTACATGGGTTACACGGGTTACAACGTTGTTTTTATTGAGGTTTTCTTGTAACCCGCAAGCATTTTTTCGGGTTACACGGGTTACAACGTTGTTTTTAAAGGAATTACCCTTTAAATCTGCCGTGGTTTTTCGGGTTACACGGGTTACAGTGGGAAACATGGATAAGTCAAACATGATTATTCACCCATCTTGATTACATAAACTTTCTTCACACCAGCAAGGGGAACGCGCTGTGTTGTTGCCTTGTCCTTGGTAATCCAACCAGATGCGTGCAGCACCTTCGCGGCTTGCGTAACCCCGTAACCTTCCACCACGCGGGGAAATTGACTAGCCAGCACAAGGTATTCACGTCCTTCGTTGGTCGCACGGTAATAGCCCACAAGGTCAGGTACGGGTAACGGTGATTCATAGGCAAGGTCGATAAACTTAACGCCGTTACGCTCAATAAAGGCGCGTACCGTGTTTAAGATTTGCTGGTGTTCGCGGTTGCCGCCCCCGAAACCTGCCAGCCAGTCATTAAAGCAACGTTTAGCGGCTTGCGTTGCTTCGCCTGCATTCCATCCGGTTAAGCCTGCCTGTGTTGCCAGTTCGCCAGCAATCGCCACCAAAGCGAAACGCTTGCAAACACGGTGAGCCTGACCACTCACATTAGGCGCAACTTCCGCGCAAAAGTCGGCGATTTGTTGGGGCAAAGCATCCCACAATTGGCGGTGAAATTGGGTAATGTAACCCAACCATTCCGCCCCCGCTGTGCCGTAATACTGGCTTGTGGCATAGCGTAAATGATCTGCCAGCATTGCAGGGTTAGCAAAGCCGTGCAGGTTTTCAATAATGCCCATGCCTTGCCCTGCATCCGCTGGAATATCTGCAATACGCACCTCTTGCCCTGCATACACGCGCTTACCCTCAGATTGCAGCAATTCCCCTAGGGTGATTTCCCCTGAACTGAGGAACAGCAAACGCCAATGTTTAGCGGTTCGTGCTTCGCCCTTGCGGTCTGAACGGGTTTTACCCTGCCCATTACCCAGCATGTAAGCGGTTTCCCCTGCGTCCTTGCCGCTGATCTCGCGCATTTCATCCAGAATCAGCAAGCTGTCATTGTGAACACTGGCAACACCTTCTAACCCGTTAGCCGTGGCACGCCATGAACGCTTACGATTGTCCGGTGAGCCATCAACCGAAGCCGCCAATAGTTGCGCGGTACCTTTCCCGCTGGAACTGCCACCAAAGATATGGAAGCCACCGGATTCAATGCCAGCCGGATGCACTAACGCGCCCGCAAAGGCTGCTGATAACGCAAACACTAAGCGCGAATTGCCCACAGCATACGCGGCTACATGGTCTTGCCAGTCTTCCAGCGTGCCGGATTGCCCCGTGGTGATTTCTGCCCCGCCTTGGTAAATATAGGTGGTTGCAGCGTCACCATAAACTTTATCAGGGGTAACGTATGCGCCCCCGTGCCATCCGGTTTTATCGGTGCAAGTCATGCGTGTAATGGAGTCACACGACTGGATATACTCAAGCACTTTCTTGCCCTTGCCTGACACAATACTTAAACCACGTCGCAACAATTCACGGGTAACGTCGTTGCCATCACCCGCCAGTAATTCCATTGGCATTGCCCAACGGTGTGGATTGCCGTCGTTATCCTGCCATTCCAGCAATCGCCCCCAATCGTGCGCTTTATCGCTGCGGGTTTCGCCCAATATGCGCAAGCGGGAACAAATGCGCCGTTCTGCCTGCTGATTACCATCCTTGCCGAATCCCGCAAAATAAACCCCATCAGGTTTAACGGTGAATGTTCCGGTTTCCCCATGCATGGTGGTTTGTTCCCCTTTTTCAGTGCGGATGAATGGCATTACGTCGGCTGTGTGTAGTGGTTTCATGGTTTAGCCTCCATGCAATAGAAATTAACTGCGTCGTTGAAGTCGGATAGTTCAAGGGGGGCGTAATCGGGAAATTCGGGAACAATGATCTGGACAGAGGGAACGTTAGCCACCACTTCCCGCGCTTTGGTGAGTCCGGTATTTACCGCGCCCTTGCGGTCATTGTCGGCGCACACGGTTAGGGGAATATCGCGGTAACGCCCCCGAAAGGCTTGCGCTACGGGTAACAGGTTGCCAGCATCAAACGCCACCAATACAGGCAGGTGATAGGCTTCGTAGAGGCTTGCGCCTGTGGCGAAACCTTCGCACAGGTAAACGGTTTCGGCTGCCGTGAACTTGCCACCAATCAAGAAGCACAAGCCACGTTTGCGCCCACCAAACAGAAAACGTTTCGTTCCGTCTGGCGTGATGGTTTGCAGGTTGTGCAGGTAGCCCGATAAGTCAGTCAGTGGAATTAACAGCTTGTCGCCAGCCTGCCGGATACCGTGCGCCTGTACGCGCTTACGGACTAAATAAGGGTGAGCATGGTTAGCTGGCTTTGCATTGCCCCAATGAAGTACCGCCTTGCTGCGTGCTGCTGCTGCCAGCTTGTCGCGTTCGGTTTTGCGCTCTTGGTCTTGCTGCTGCTGTAATTTGCGGAACTCGGCAAGGTCGGCACGCGATAAGGTATTTTCTTCAAAGCTAGTCCACTTGTGTGGATACCCTTCGCGCCAATCGCCAAACCGCGCCACCATACCCCAACGGGTAACGTGGGCAACGTACCAGCCGCACTTATCGCCACGCTTGACGGCATCGAATCGCTCTAACTTGCCCGTGGCTTGGATGGTTGCGGGGGCGTTGCCGATCTACCCTAACATCGCAGACCGTAGGTTATCAATGCACTCATAAGGTAATGGACGTAACGGGGGCGTTGCCGCTGGTTTCAGCGGTCTTGTTAAGCTTGTCATGGTTTCGCCCCTTACGCTGTGGTGCGGCTATGCAGCCATGCCAGAAACTCAGATTCAGGTAAGCCCACGCTATTACCCCCAATGCGTTTTAAGGCAGGGAATGAGCCTAACTTGATGAAACGGTATAGGGTTGCGCGGCTAAAGCTGCCCCGTTCACAGATTTCGCGGGGGCGTAAGATACGGTCAGATTGTTGAGTGGAATGACTCATGATTTTGTCCTTTGAGCAAGGACGTAGCACCTAACCAGCAAGCAATCACAATTTAAAAAAGTTTTTCAAATTGTTGTTGTTGTGTTGTGTTAGGATTACCTAGGTAACTTAACAAAGTTAAGTTACGGTTGCCCGTCCTAATTAAATGGTATCGCTTGCGGTTCTTGTCGGTCTGGAAAACTTGGGAACTGCAAGCGGCAGTTAGGACACTCAACCCCGTGGTATTGGCGTATCACGGGGTTTTTTTGTGTCTATCCGGTCATTATGCAGTATGAAGAGTAAAAAATCCTATTCTATTCTCCGCCAAGGCATCCGACAAACAAGAGATAGTGACAAACGGTAAGCGGTTATCAGCTATTACATGCTGCTTATCGTTCGTCGCTTAATGGCTTTCACTGCTTCCAGTCGGTTGGGGTCAATGGTGTTGTGATAGTCATCAGAACAGTTCCCACCATCAGCACGCGGCTTACGATTGTTTGAACAGAACGTGTGCCACTTGTTAGCCTTCACAAACGCTTTGCCACAGTGGGGACAGTTGACTGTATGCCCTACCTTCGCTGCCTGCACCTGAGCGTAAACAGTTGAATACCCACTATTTTCGATGCCTGTATTACAGTTACCTGTAATTACAGATACCTGTTTATTACAGTTACCTGTACTTACAGGCATGGTGCTATGCAAGGCGCGGTTGCGGTCTGCACTAGAAGCCGCTGGCGATTTACTGCCTGTGAAACCAAAGGGCTGCTTTTCCGGTTGCGGGTTGGTTGCTTCAGTTGTTGCCGATTCTGCTACCGTTTCAGGATTGCCGATAGCGTGTTCAGGTACGGTAACGGTTT
>CAZTUZ010000200.1:0-5181 GCA_964617055.1 uncultured Thiothrix sp. | reverse complement strand
GGCTACAACCAAGCGTATGATTGGTGCAGTGGTGTTGGTATTAGTCGCCGCTTTGTTACTGGCGTGGTTACTCAAAGGTAAAAACCGCGAAAGTCAAGAAATGGCAGTGAATCAAACAGCAGAAACCAAACCCATTATCGGTTTCCCAGGCGTGGAAGAGCAAAAGCCAGGCTTGGTTAATGAAAACCCAAATACGGTCAGTCAATTGGGGCAAAATACCGTACAGGGTACAAACGATTTAGGCCAACAAAATTTGAATTTAGAAGGCTCTGTTAATGCCCAAGTTGTTAACCCTAATGGTACTGACTTGAGCGTGCGCCCTAATACAACTGCAGGGACAGGCAGTGTTGGTACAGGTGATGCCAGCAGCACGACTACTACGGCTGCTCAAACCTCTGGTAGTGTAGCGGCGACAGGTGCGGGTGTTGGCAGTGTAGGTTCAAGCAGTTCTTCCAGTATGGATGTGAACGCATCCGCTAAAGATCAACCAAAAAGCGAATCCAAAAGCGAAACCAGTGAAACACACAAGAAAAGCACGGCTGTGTTAGTTGGGGAACGCCCTGTGCCAAAGGCTGAGTCTGAAGAAAGTGCACGCGAGAAAGCGGCAGCGAAAAAAGAAGCATCCGAAAAAGCAGCGGCTGAAAAGGCGGCAGCAGAGAAATCCAAAGAATTGGCAGCAGCAAACAAGGAAAAAACCACGGCTGAAACCAACAAGCCTGATGCGGGTGCAAGCACGGGTTCAGCCGTGACAGGTTATGCTATCCAACTGATGGCCAGTGCGGATAAAGCTAAGGCAGAAGCTGTAGCAAAGCCTTTGGTTGCAGAAGGTTATAAGGTTGCGGTAGCCGAGGTGAAAGTTGATGGTAAAACCATTTATCGTGTTCGTATCGGTGGTTATCCAACCAAAGAGGAAGCTGTTGCGGCGCAAGCGAAATTAAAAGCGCGTTACACACAGAATCCAGACGTACAAAATAGTTTCGTCACTCAATAAATACGGTAACGCATGACAGCGGAAATCTTAGACGCGGGTATTATCATACTCATTTTATTGTCCGCAGTGATTGGTCTGATTCGGGGCTTAGTCAGGGAAGCATTTTCCCTGATCACATGGGTCGCTGCTTTTGGTTTGGCGATTACTTATGTCAAACCTTTAGCTGCTGAATTGCCATTTGCTGTGCAAAGTGAGGTCGTGCGTTTAGGAATCGCTTTCGCTGTCATTTTTTTTGGTGTATTGGTTGTAGGTTCGATTCTCAATCATTTACTCAGTACCGCAGTCTCATCAATAGGTTTAGGTGGCATTGATCACTTGTTGGGCGGTGTATTTGGGATTCTGCGTGGTGGCCTCATCATCACCTTGTTGGTATTGTTGATGAGTGTGACTGCCTACCCCAAGCAAAGTTGGTGGAAAGATGCTTTACTGATGCCTTGGTTTGAAGAGGCTGCCAAAGTCGTGAAGGAAATTATACCAGACGACTTTTCCAACTACCTCGAACCGAAACAGGATGTAATTGAAAAATAAGCCTTCCTGAACTCGGTGTGAAAAATGGTGCAGCCGTGCATGGATGTAGTGCATGGCTGTTTTGTTTTGACGGGCGTAGAATATGACGTTTTCATTTCATGCGAAGGCAGGAATATGTGCGGAATTATCGGGATTATCGGGCATGAGCCAGTTAATCAGGCACTTTACGATGGTTTAACCGTATTGCAGCATCGGGGTCAGGATGCTGCGGGTATTGTCACTAGCGATGGCAGAAAATTATACCTAAGACGTGAAAATGGTTTAGTTAAAGATGTGTTCCAAGAACGTCACATGCGTATGTTGCAAGGTAACATGGGTGTTGGGCATGTGCGTTATCCTACCGCTGGATCATCTTCTTCGGCAGAAGCTCAACCATTTTATGTGAATAGTCCCTATGGGATTTCGCTGGCGCACAATGGGAATTTGACCAACGCGCATATTTTAAAGCGTGAGCTGTATTTGGAGGATCGTCGGCAAATCAATACCGATTCTGATTCGGAAATCTTGCTCAATGTTTTTGCGCAAGAATTGTCGCGGCGTGATGCTTTACACGTCAGTCCCGATGACATTTTTGCGGCGGTGGTGGGTGTGCACAAACGCTGCAAGGGGGCATATGCCGTTATTGCAATGTTGACCCGCGATGGTTTGGTCGGTTTTCGTGATCCTAACGGTATTCGTCCTCTGGTCTACGGTGTGCGCGAAACTGAAAAGGGTAATGAGTACATGTTAGCCTCCGAAAGCGTGGCATTGGATGCGCAAGGCTACCGTTTGATTCGTGATATTGAACCCGGTGAGGCCATTTTTATTCGTCCTGATGGACAGGTTTTCACGCGCCAATGCGCGGAAAATCCTAGTTACGCGACTTGTATTTTTGAATATGTGTATTTTGCTCGCCCTGATTCCATCATTGACAATGTATTTGTCCATAAGGCACGAATGCGTATGGGGCGCAAAATGGCTGAGCGTGTGATGCGTGAATGGCCAGAACACGATATTGATGTGGTGATTCCCATTCCTGATACTAGCCGAACCTCGGCGTTGGAAATGGCATATACCTTGGGGGTGCCGTATCGCGAGGGATTTATCAAAAATCGTTATATCGGACGCACGTTTATCATGCCGGGTCAGGCAAAGCGTAAAAAGTCAGTGCGACAAAAACTCAACCCATTAGGTCTGGAGTTCAAAGGTAAAAACGTCATGTTAGTGGATGATTCCATTGTGCGTGGCACGACATCCGGCGAAATCGTACAGATGGCGCGTGATGCAGGGGCTAAAAAAGTGTATTTTGCGTCCGCATCACCTGCGATTAAGTTCCCCAATATTTATGGCATTGATATGCCAGCCGCAAAGGAACTTATTGCCCATGATCGAACCGAAGAAGAAGTCGCTGCGGCGATTGGGGTTGATCGGTTGTTCTATTTACCGCTGCCGGATTTGCTTGCAGCAGTGAGTAAGGGCAATCCGCGATTGAAGACTTTTGATTGCTCGGTTTTCACAGGGCAATACGTTACGGGTGAAACGGGCGATTACTTTACCGAATTAGAGGCTTTACGGAATGATGCAGAAAAAACAAAACGTGAACACGACATGGCTGCCATTGATATTTGCGACAGTGCTTAATAGTGGGGTAGTGATGGCAGAACCAGAAGCGCAACAGCCGTTAGCTCTTCCACCACTGCAACAAGAGCCAGTGGCAACAACACCAGCAGAGCCACAGGCACAGGTGGCTGTTACAACGCCTGCTGTGGATGCGGACAAACAATTCGCGCCATTGTTGAACAAGTTGGCGCAGGCATTTCCAGATTATTCCACGACGCAAGTATTGGTTGTGGATGCGGCTGCACAAAAAATGTTATTGGTGGAAAATGGTAAGCAAGTCGGTGAGTGGGTGATTTCAACCGCTGAAAAAGGTGTTGGCAGCCAAAAAGGAAGTGATCAAACCCCATTGGGTGCGCATCGCATTGCTGAAAAAATTGGAGCAGGCGCACCTTTAGGTACGATTTTTAAGGCACGCCAGAACACGGGGCAGTTGGTAGAAATTCTGACAGAGCCAGGCGCGGATAGCCCTGATGACTATGTGACCAGCCGTATTATGTGGTTAGATGGTTTGGAACTTGGCCAAAATAAAGGTGGTAATGTGGATTCACATGAACGCTTTATTTACATCCACGGTACGGGTGAAGAAGGTAAATTAGGGAAGCCCGCTTCGCACGGTTGCATCCGGATGCGCAACAAGGATGTGATCGAACTCTTTGACCGAGTGCGGGAAAACACCTTGGTCTACATCACAAATGGGATGAGTGGAAGTTGATCTACGACGATTGGGAATTTGATACATTAGCAGTGCGGGCAGGACATGTTCGCACTCATGAGCAAGAGCATGCGGAAGCGATTTTTCCCACTTCCAGTTTTGTGTTTCAAAGTGCAGCACAGGCAGCAGCACGTTTTGGTGGTGCAGAATCGGGTAATATCTATGCGCGATTCACCAACCCTACTGTGCGCTATTTCCAAGAGCGTCTCGCTGCACTGGAAGGTGGTGAAAGTTGCGTGGCAACCAGTTCGGGTATGTCGGCAATTTTGGCGGTCATGTTGGGTTTGTTGAAAACGGGTGATCACGTCATTTGCTCGCGGTCGGTATTCGGCACGACAACCGTCTTATTGCAAAACTACGTTGCTAAATTTGGTGTGGAAATCAGTTTTGTTGACCTCACCGATTTAGCCGCTTGGGAGGCGGCTTGCAAGCCCAATACGCGCTTATTCTTTGCGGAAACGCCTGCAAATCCGTTGACCGAAATTGCCGATATTCGGGAGTTAGCGGATTTAGCTCATCGCCATAACAGCTTGTTGGTGATTGATAACTGTTTTTGTACGCCAGCATTGCAACGCCCGCTGGAGCTGGGGGCGGATATAGTGGTTCATGCTGCAACCAAGTATTTGGATGGGCAAGGACGTGCTATCGGTGGTGCAGTCGTGGGGGATTCGCAATGGGTAGGCAAAGACGTGTTTGGCGTATTGCGCACAGGCGGTGTTTCCATGAGTCCGTTCAATGCGTGGGTGTTTCTGAAGGGGTTGGAAACCCTGAGGTTGCGCATGAAAGCACATTGCGATAATGCCATGCAGTTAGCGCAATGGTTGAATGAGCACCCAGCAGTTGAGCATGTTTATTACCCAGGTTTACCTGCACATCCGCAACATGAATTAGCCAAGCGTCAGCAAAGTGCATTTGGTGGTATTGTGTCATTTGTGGTTAAAGGTGAGCGTGAAGCTGCTTGGCGGGTGATTGATTCCACGCAAATGCTGTCCATTACTGCGAATTTAGGTGATACAAAAACCACGATTACGCATCCGGCAACCACTACGCATGGGCGTTTAACACCAGAGCAAAAAGCGCAAGCGGGTGTGGTAGAAGGTTTGATTCGCGTTTCGGTTGGTTTGGAAGCAGTTCAAGATATTCAGCGCGATTTAGCACGCGGCCTAATGGTAGCTGCGGTAAATAGCTGAACACAGGTGTGTGTAGTGTGGCTGTCGCATTATTGATGCGATGGCCTTTTACACGGAGCTGCATGGTTGAGAATGCCAAAAAAAGAAGGCTCTCCAAAATCGGAGAGCCAAGTGCTTTAGGGTATGTAGAGCGTTGATGGAAACTGTTGACCAGAGGAGGT
>CAZTUZ010000199.1:0-5187 GCA_964617055.1 uncultured Thiothrix sp. | reverse complement strand
GTGGTCTTAGGCTGTTTAACAATCGCAATTCCCAACGCATGGGCAACTAACGGTATGTTGCCTGTTGGAACAGGAGTTGCACAACGTGGTGTCGGTGGTGCTGGTGTTGCTGACCCGCTGAACACCATGAGTATGGCGACTAATCCGGCGGCTGCGTCATTCATTGCGGATGGGTATGATGTCGGTCTGGAATTATTCCAGCCAAATCGCGAAGTTACCTTTAAGGGGAAGGCTTACGGTGCGCCTGTCGATCAAATCGCAGACGGTAATGGCGATGATTTGTTCATTATTCCTGAAGCGGGTTATAAGCGCAAACTCAATGATAAAGTTGCCACAGGGATTGTAGTGTATGCCACAGGTGGTATGAATACCGCCTTTGAACAGGGTTTGCCATTCGGTAGTGGTTATTTTTCTGGTGCAACGTCTGCTAAAACAGGTATTAATTTTGAGCAGATTTTTGTTGCGCCAACCGTCAGTTACAAAGTGAATGAGCAAATTGCGGTAGGTGCTTCGGCAAATGTGGTGTCTCAACGTTTCAAAGCCGAAGGTTTGGAGGCGTTTGCGGCGTTTAGTAGCGATAGCAGCAATTTATCGGGACGTGGTTACGATACCGCGACGGGGATTGGGGCGAGTATTGGGGTTCAGGGCAAAGTCTCTGACAAGTTAAGTCTTGGTGCGTCGTATCGTTCCAAAGTGAATATGTCTAAGCTCAAGAAATACAAGGGTTTGTTCCCAGATGGTGGGGAATTAGACGTGCCAGCGGTTGCAACGGTAGGGGCAGCGTACCAAGCAACACCCAAGACCACGGTTGTGGCTGATGTAGCACAGATTGCTTATTCTGATGTTGCTGCGATTGGTAATGCCACCGCAAAAACCGTACCTTTTGGGGCAGACGACGGTCCTGGGTTCGCTTGGAATGACCAAACGGTTTATAAAGTTGGGGTGCGGCATCAAGTGCGCCCAGACTTACGCTTTTCTGCGGGTTTCAATCATGGCGAATCACCAGTTACGTCCAGTAATACGACAGTGAACACGCTTGCGCTTGGGGTTGTGGAAGACCATATTACTTTGGGTGTGGAAAAGCGTTTATCACCTAAAGCTAAATTACAAGCATCTTACATTCACGCATTGGAAAAAACGGTAAAAGGGAATGCAACCTTGTCATCGTCACCCATCCCGTTGGATGCTTATGACCTGAAGATGGATCAGAACGCGGTAGGTGTTGCATACAGCGTGCAGTTCTGATATTAAGCATGTCTTCGTTGGGAGGAGGAGTGAAAGGCGGGGTTCTTACCCCGCTTTTCTTTTGGTATCTAAGCAGACTCACTGGCACTTAAAAATTTGTTGTCGCCAAGGAGCTGCTTAGGTTAGCCCCCAAACCAATGGTTAAATCAAAGGGTATTCTGCCAATAATCCAACGCCGTGCGCGGTGCGTGTGCGCAGCAGAGAGGAAGCTTCGCTTAATGGTATGGCATTTTTGATCTTTGCTTCCGTGCTGGACTCTCTAGGTACAATAATGTACTCCGGTAAGCCCCATAAAGTGCTGCTGCCACCTTCAAATGTGTGATCTGCTTCATCATTAACTTCAAACACTGCAAAATAAGCATTTCGATGATGGGCAGCTTGTGAGCGTGCGTGTCGGCACGCCTCGGCTAATGTTTTGTGTGCGGATAAATAAGCCCCATCACGAAAAACATTGAACATAATTAAGAGACTCCTGTTTTGCTACTTGCGATTTTATTGAGCAAGCATAGAAAATTACGTTTGGGAGTGATGTGACGCGAAACACAAAAACAAAAAATAATCATTCCTGAGAAATTATTCATTTTTTGTTCATTTAAGTAATGCCCCAAAAAAAGAAAGCGGATCATTAAATCCGCTTTTTTATAGCTTTAAAACCAGTAACATTAAGCCCGTTCTGTTATGGTAAAAAGCTGTACTTAACAGGCTATAGCCCTTTAGCCTGAGTATTATCTACTTGTCGTTTTTAACGTGTAACCGCTGAATAACCGGCGGATGCATTCATGCGTAAAACAGGGGAAGCACGACGAACGCTGGTTTCGGCATGATGTGGCGTGATAATATAATCCGGTACACCCTGCATCATTTCGCTACTATCTTCTTGATTTTCAGAAGAGTTTGCATCTGTTTCAAACACTGTGAAATAAGCACCTTGGTTGACTGACGCTTGCATACGAGCATGACGGCAGGCAGCAGTAAACGTGTCGTGTGTGGAGTGATAAACACCATTAAGAAATACTTTAAACATGTCGTCATCTCCTGTTTATGTGAATGCGGTATGAGGTGCAGAATAAGGTAAATGTGCTTTAAAGAATGTGATTGTTAGCACAAAAAAAATCTTTTTTTGAAAAGATATTTATCTGTTATTCTTAAAATTTATTATTTTATAAATACTAATAATGTCGGATTGAATAAATTATTCACAAAGTGATGCTCACATCACGTTTTTGGCATAGTGTCGACAATTAAAGGGCTTATCTTACTGATTCATGCACTATTATTTTTTATACATCTGTTACACACTGACAAAATTTGCTTTGAAAGCAGAATACAGGGTAAGGCTCAAAGAATGCTGCAATGCACGGTGCAGCCTTGCATTGTACTGGTGCAGCATGCACGATTGTCGACAATCGGCAGAAAAATACCCTCCCTATGTGTAGAAATTACCTGCCCTCTCATTCTATTATCTGCTTTTTTGTTGTCCTGGGTGTTTGAAGGTAGTTATGGTCACTAAAAACGTCGATGTATTACTTGTCGGTGCGGGCGCAATGAGTTCCACCTTGGGGATGTTGCTAAAGCAGCTTGATCCATCACTGTCGATTGCGATGGTTGAACGGTTAAGTGACGTGGCACAAGAAAGTACCAGTGGTTGGAATAACGCGGGTACGGGTCACGCTGCCTACTGTGAACTGAACTATACACCCGAAACGCCAGATGGTTCGGTGAATGCGTCGAAGGCTTACAGTATTAATGAAGCATTCGAGCTGTCACTACAGTTTTGGTCTTATCTGGTTGAGCAGAACGCGTTACCGAATCCTACTTACTTTATTAACCAAACCCCTCACATGAGCTTCGTTTGGGGTGATGCTAACGTTGCTTACTTGCGTAAGCGTCACGAAATCCTAAGCCAGCATCACCAATTCGCTGAGATGGAGTACAGTGAAGACCCTGCTGTTTTGACAGAATGGGCACCGTTAGTGATGGAAGGACGTGACCCTTCACAGAAAATTGCCGGAACACGCATTAAACACGGAGCTGATGTCAACTTTGCATCGGTTGCGCGTAGCATGGTCGGCTATTTGGAAGCAAACGATAATTTTGAACTGTTGGTAAATCAATCTGTTGCAGGTGTTAAACGTGCTGAAGATGGTCGTTGGATCGTCGATACACGCAATACTAAAGAAGGTACAGGTGCGACCTTCTACACGAAATTCATGTTTTTAGGCGGCGGCGGCGGCGCATTACCTTTATTACAGATGACTGGCATTCCAGAAGGCAACGGTTATGGTGGCTTCCCTGTCAGCGGTCAGTGGTTAGTTTGTAAAAACCAAGCCATTGTGAAACGCCATTTAGCTAAGGTATATGGCAAAGCTTCCATTGGTGCACCCCCAATGTCCGTACCGCATTTGGATACGCGCGTGATTGATGGGGAACAGGCTTTATTGTTCGGTCCATTCGCTGGATTTACCACCAAATTCCTCAAACAAGGCTCTTTCTTAGACCTGATTTTAAGTGTGCGTCCTAACAACCTGATTCCTATGTTAAAAGTTGGGATGACGAGCATGGACCTCATTAAGTACCTGATCACGGAAGTTTTACAAACCCGCGCTTCACGCATGAAGGCTCTACGCGAATATTTCCCCAATGCCAAGGACGAAGATTGGTCATTAGCGATTGCTGGTCAGCGTGTGCAGATCATCAAAAAAGACCCCAAACTGGGAGGCAAACTGGAGTTTGGTACGGAAGTTGTTGCTGCTGCTGATGGAAGTGTTGCTGCACTGTTGGGCGCATCGCCTGGTGCATCGGTTGCGACTCAAGCCATGCTGCAAGTGCTGAATAAGTGTTTCCCCAAACAAATGGCTTCGGATGAGTGGAAAGCGAAATTGCAGGTGATGATTCCGTCATACGGAAAATCATTGACCAATGACGTTGGTTTGTTGCAACAGGTGCGGACGCGTACATTGTCGACACTTGGTTTGAATAAATTTTAACCTAATTTGATATTTTTCAAATCAGAATGCCCTATGCGAACTATTGCGTAGGGCAATAGTTAATATTAAATTAATTTTATTGTCGACACATTGTGCTGTCGAATACTATGCCGAAGCTCCAAAAAGAAATGTGGCTATGCAGCAAAACCCCGCTGGTAATTGCCTGTAATCTAGCCCTATACTAGAGCGCGATTCGCTAAAGCGGACACGAGGAGGATAGACGTACTGCACAGGTTCATGCAGTAACGTTGGCTAGTTGCCTAAAGATTTTGTTTTTTTATTTACCGGTTTCGTTCACTTTTAATGACTCTGAGGAGACACTACATGACAACTCGTGAAGCGCAAATTGCTGCATTGGAAAAAGATTGGGCAGAAAATCCACGTTGGGCGAACGTTAAGCGTGGTTACTCTGCGGCTGATGTAGTTCGTCTGCGCGGCTCTTTGCAACCTGAGTACACTCTGGCTAAACGTGGCGCAGAGAAACTGTGGGAAAAAATCAACGGCGGCGCGAAAAAAGGCTATGTCAACGCTTTTGGTGCGATCACTGCTGGTCAAGCAATGCAACAAGCGAAAGCTGGTTTGGAAGCGGTTTACCTGTCCGGCTGGCAAGTTGCTGCTGACGGTAACACGTCTGAAACCATGTACCCTGACCAATCTTTGTATGCGTACAACTCCGTACCAACAATGGTTCGTCGTATCAACAACACCTTCCAACGCGCTGACGAAATCCAATGGTCTCGTGGCGTAAACCCAACTGACGAAGGTTTCATCGACTACTTCCTGCCTATCGTTGCTGACGCGGAAGCGGGTTTCGGCGGCGTTCTGAACGCATTCGAACTGATGAAAAACATGATCACGGCTGGTGCGGCTGGCGTTCACTTTGAAGACCAATTGGCTGCGGTTAAAAAATGCGGTCACATGGGCGGTAAAGTATTAGTTCCAACCAACGAAGCGG
>CAZTUZ010000198.1:0-5233 GCA_964617055.1 uncultured Thiothrix sp. | reverse complement strand
CCTTGCCCTCCACTTTGCCAATGTGCAACGTGAAATCCCCCACCATATCTGCCGAAGCCTGTCCTGCCAATTGCGCCCCATCGACACTAATCGTTGATCCTGCCTCTGTCATTTTCAATGGATTCATCACGACATCGTAACTGCTACCCCCGCCAAAGCCGATGGTTGTGTGGGCTTCTATTGGTGGTTTCCCTGCAAATGCAGTATTTAATGCCTGACGTTTTTCAGCAGGCAATGCATCCATGTCCAAAGTGGTGTGAATCCGTGACAATCCCACACCGTTTAGGAAAATAGGACCATGCTTAATTTCATTCACAAACTGCACTTCACCAATTAACTCCTTAAACGGAGGGGCTTCAAACGTCATTTTTGTGATCGCTTTTGCACCCAACACGGACTTTTCATAACTGACGAGTGATTGCTTAACACCACCAGCAGATGACTGCTGATTTTGCTGTTCGATGAACTGTTTGAGACTGTTTTCGGCTTGCTGCCCAACATACCAACTCGAGCCACCCCACGCAGCCGCCAATACGACTGGCACTGATAAAAACGTGATCAGTTTTTTCATTGGACTATTCCTAAGTAGTTTGTTCTGACACTGCACTGCAGTGTAGCAGATAAAAATATTTTACCGCCCAAGCATTTGCTTAAACGGCATTCCCAACAGACGCAAGGTTAGGAAGTAACTCGCCAAAGCCAAGACAATTAAACCGACTAACACGCTTACTCGTGATCCAACCGTGGCGGTTTGCCACCACACATCACTTGGCAAAGCCAACCACATTGCCGCGATCATCACGACACACGCTGTACCGATTTTCGTCAAAAAGCTAACCCAACCTTTTTCTGGATCAAAGATTTGCTGCTTGTGTAAGTTATAGAACAATAAACCCGCATTCACATAACCAGATAACGCTGTTGCCAAGGCTAACCCCGCATGGGCACCTGGCTTACCTGACAAATACCACGGCAACACAATTAATAGGTTAAGCAACATGTTAGAAAAAATTGCAATCACCCCGATCTTGACGGGTGTTTTTGTGTCTTGTCGTGAATAAAAACCAGGTGCTAGCACCTTCACCATAATAAATCCACTTAATCCAAACGAGTAAGTTATCAAACTCATGGAGGACATTTGCACATCATACCAACCGAATTTTCCGTGCATCATGACTGTCGCCAATATGGGTTCGGACAACAACATTAATCCCAAGGTTGCAGGAATCGAAATCAAAATTCCCAAACGTAATGCCCAATCCATCGTATGGCGGAATTGCAGTGCATCGGCTTTTGCGTGATCGCTAGACAACTTCGGCAGAATCACCGTCCCTAATGCCACACCAACAATGGCTAACGGCAATTCCACAAAACGGTCAGAATAATATAACCACGAAATACTACCAACCGCCAAAAATGAAGCTAATAACGTATTGATTAATAAATTCAACTGCGCAATGGATGAACCAAACAACGTGGGTAACATTAGCTTCATAATACGGCTCACCCCCTCATGCGCTTTACGAACTTTAAAGCGTGGTAACAAGCCTAAACGTGCCAATGTCGGTAGTTGAAATACCAATTGTGCAATTCCCGCAAAAAATACCCCCCACGCCAATGCCAAAATCGGTTGATCAAAGTACGGTGCACCCCAAATGGCTGCTGCAATCATGACCACATTCAGCAATGCGGGGGTCAACGCCGGAATCGCAAATTTATGAAACGTATTCAGAATCCCACTGACAAAAGCTGTAAGCGAAATAAACAAAATATACGGGAAGGTAATGCGCAACATGTCCACCGCCAGATCAGGGCGAGCATCCGCTTTACTGCCAAAACCAGGGGCAAAAATCCACATAACAACTGGAGCGGCCACAATCCCAACCACTGTTACAACCAGTAAAATCAGCCCTAAATAACCTGCAACGTGATCGATCAAATCTTTCAGGGTTTCACGGTCTTGCTTTTCCTTGTACTCTGACAACACGGGCACAAATGCCAACGAAAATGCCCCTTCTGCAAATAAGCGACGCAGCAGATTTGGAATCCGAAATGCCACATAGAAAGCATCGGTCGCCCCATCCACAGGGAAATAACGCGCCACTATCATGTCACGCAATAATCCCAACACTCTTGAAATCATAGTCATGGCACTGATCACAGCACCGGAACGCAATAGGCGGCTCATACTTGCAGTCAATTTCCGTTATCAAAATGCCGCTGATTCTGCATTAATCGTGTGCAAAGGTCATGCAAAGAGCGGGAATTTTTTGACGGACGCGCACGAAGCGGTTATGTTCACGCGCATCAAGAGCCATTCTGACGCAAACAATGACCAATAACACCTACGACGCATCTTCTATCGAAGTCCTCACCGGACTCGACCCTGTACGCAAACGCCCGGGGATGTACACCGACACCACGCGCCCAAATCACCTTGCGCAAGAGGTCATCGACAATAGCGTCGACGAAGCCCTTGCCGGACACGCCAATACGATTGAAGTTATTCTGCACGCTGACGGTTCGCTTTCCGTCAGTGATAATGGGCGTGGAATGCCTGTCGATATTCACCCCGAACAAGGCAAATCGGGGGTCGAGGTCATTTTGTGTACGCTGCACGCGGGTGGGAAATTTTCCGACCAAAACTACCAATTTTCGGGTGGCTTACACGGTGTTGGCGTATCGGTGGTTAATGCGTTATCGCGGCGATTAGATGTCACCATTAAACGTGGCGGACAAATTTACCGCATGAGTTTTGCCGATGGCAATAAAGCCAGCGAGCTAGAAATCATGGGTAAAACCGCCAAACGCGATACGGGTACGACGGTGCATTTTTTGCCAGATGCTAAGTATTTCGACACGGTAAAATTTGCGGTTAAACAACTCAAACACAACCTCCGCGCCAAAGCAGTATTATGCCCCCGCTTGCGCATTCGGTTTATTGATGCATCCAGCAGCACGCCCGAAACCGTGGAATGGTATTACGAAAATGGCTTGCGCGATTACTTAAGCGAAGCGGTGCGTGAATACATAACCTTACCCGAATTACCGTTCACCGGCGCATTAACCGCCCCCACCGAAGCCTTGGATTGGGCATTATTGTGGCTACCCGAAGGCGGCGACGCGCTGCAAGAAAGTTACGTCAACCTGATTCCCACCGTACAAGGCGGCACGCACGTCAACGGTTTACGCACAGGTGTTACGGATGCCATGCGCGAATATTGTGAATTTCGTAACCTCTTACCACGCGGCTTAAAACTCACGCCTGATGATGTGTGGGAAAACATTAGCTTCGTGCTATCGTTTAAAATGCAAGAACCACAATTCGCAGGGCAAACCAAAGAACGCCTGTCTTCGCGTGAAGCAGCCAGTTTTGTCAGCGGTTCAATCAAGGATGCGTTTAGCCTTTACCTGAATAAAAACACCGTTGTTGGCGACCAACTCGCGCAATTTGCAATCAATAATGCTAACAAACGCCAAAAAGCCAGCAAAAAAGTGGTGCGCAAGCGCGTTACGGCGGGGCCTGCTTTACCTGGCAAATTGGCGGACTGCTCGTCACAAGATACCCGCCGCACCGAATTATTTTTGGTGGAAGGTGATTCCGCAGGCGGTTCTGCCAAACAAGCGCGGGATCGTGAGTTCCAAGCCATTATGCCGTTGCGCGGTAAGATATTGAACACTTGGGAAGTTGACCCTGAAGAAGTACTCGCCTCACAGGAAGTTCACGATATTTCGGTAGCGATTGGGGTCGAACCAGGTAATGTTGATTTAAGCCAATTACGCTACGGCAAAGTCTGTATTCTCGCTGATGCAGATTCGGACGGCGCACACATTGCTACCCTACTCTGTGCGTTATTCGTTAAACATTTCCGCTCATTGGTCGAGGCGGGTCATGTGTATGTCGCCATGCCGCCGCTATACCGCATTGATATTGGGAAGGACGTGTATTACGCCTTAGACGAGACTGAAAAGCAGGCACGTTTGGACATCATCACCGCCGAAAAGAAACGCGGCACGATTGCCGTTACCCGTTTTAAAGGCTTGGGTGAAATGAATCCGCTGCAATTGCGCGAAACCACTATTTCGCCCGATACGCGCCGTTTGGTGCAATTGCGCATTGATAACGCAACCGATGTAGAACAGCTCATGGACATGCTACTGGCGAAAAAGCGTGCTTCAGATCGTAAACAGTGGTTGGAAACCAAAGGGAATTTAGCCAGCGTATGATGACGCAAAACGCGCTTACCGAACATTTACACTTGCTACACACCAGCTTTCGCCATTACGTCGGACATGACTTGGCGGACATGCCGTGGCAAGGCGTACCCACCGCAATCGCATTGGATCAAGCCCCATTTGTATTATTGTCCCACAATACCGCTGCTGACCCGATTTTCACTTATGGAAATCAAACCGCCTTACAACTCTTTGCAATGGATTGGGACACCCTAACCCAGTTACCATCGCGCTATTCGGCTGAACCCGTGGCGCGTGAGGAACGTGAATATTTACTACAAACTGTCACACAACAGGGGTATATTGCAGATTACTCGGGCGTGCGTATTGCAAAAAATGGGCAGCGTTTTTTAATCAAACAAGCCATTGTATGGAACTTACGCCACATGAACGGTTCATATGCTGGACAAGCTGCTTATTTCGATCACTGGGAATACCTATGAATGCTTGACCCCCAAGCGATGAGTGTACCACTCTAGGCAAGCCCCCAATGTGGGCATTTAGCCCTTTAGACAAGGAGTTACTGTATGTCGAATGAAATCGAAACACAGATCAACAATGATCTTGCTGCCTTTGTTCAAGACCCTAAAACCTTCATGAATCGCCAACCGCAAAAGTTCGACGCGGCAGGTAAACCCATTACAGGCAAAACGCTATTCTCGCAATCTGCTATTGCGAATCGTCGATTTGTCGAAGCCCATGACCAGCAACGTGTTGCCCTACTGCTACCAGGCGATCAAGAACCGGACGATGTGGGCACACGCGCCGCTATTGCCGCCAATGACAAACCCGTTAATCTAGTGGATACTTTCAAATACACCACGCTCGAAACCATCGAAGCAGCGGGGTTAATGAAAGCCTCTCTCACAGAATCGCCATGGTCTGACGATTACTGGGGTATTTACAAGGGTATTCTGGGCGCACGTTACGCTGACCCCAATTTTCCCAGTGATCCTGATTGGAAGAAAAATTACGACTATATTCGAGCCAACCCTGC
>CAZTUZ010000197.1:0-5259 GCA_964617055.1 uncultured Thiothrix sp. | reverse complement strand
TTAATCCCCCGTTCAGTTTCGGTCTTTACTTGTCTACTGGACTAATCAGGCATAATACTGAGTCCACCCTGAATAATGACAAAAGGCATAGGCTTTATGAGCGATTTACCTGATCCGATAGCAACGTCTACCACAACTTTTGCCACCACAATGGGGCTACAACGCCACATACGCCAGTGCATTCAAAAAGTGGCAACCGGACCGGAATACAGCAAAGATTTAACGTATGCAGAAGCGTATGAGGCTATGCGTTATGTGTTAAGTGATAATGCTGATCCGGTTCAAGTTGCGGTCTATTTGGTGGGCTTGCGCATGAAACGCGAAACTGATGCGGAAAATCGAGCCACTTTACAAGCGATCATTGATACTTCCACCATTAGTACTGCTAGTGTTGATGAAGTGCTGGATATTTCTGACCCGTATGACGGTTATGCGCGGGGTGTGCCTGCCTCCACTTTTGTGCCAGCGGTATTAGCCAGTTTGGGCGTACCGTGCGTGTTACACGGTTTGGAACAAGTAGGGCCAAAATTCGGTGCAACCCACCATAAAATTCTTAAAGCGGCTGGCGTGCAGGTGGATCTGACCCCAACGCAAGCAACTACACAATTGGAACAAGTGGGTTGGGCGTATATCGATCAGAAACAATTCGCCCCACGTTTACACGCTTTGATTCCGATCCGCCAACGCATGGTGAAACGCCAAATATTAACCACGGTAGAAACCTTGGTTGGCCCGATTCGCGGGCGGCAAAAAACGCATTGCATTGGTGGTTATGTCCACAAAGCGTATCCGGCAATTTATGCGTCTTTGGCACGACAAGCAGGATTCGACAGCGCGGCGTTTGTACGCGGTATGGAAGGTGGAATGTTGCCATCCCTGCAACAAGCGGGAAAACTATTTTGTTACCACGCAATGGGTGAAGAACGGCAATTAGACTTGAACCCTAACGATGTGGAAGTTCAAGCCGAAGTGCGTGCTGTGCCCATTCCTACGGATTTACCAGCACCTCCGGTGTTGGATGGGGTGATTGAAACCGCGATTCACAGCGATGCGCTTGCGGCGGTGGCTGCACAGCAGGGTTTGGCGGCTTTAGCGGGTGAAAAAGGTTTGATGTACGATAGTATTGTGTATGCGGGGGCAATTGCTTTGCAGCATTTACGGCGTTACGTTGATTTGGCTGATGCGGCAGCAGCAGTGCGTGCAACATTGGATAGCGGTACGGCATTATCGACTTTTAAAACTATTGCATAAGTTTTGTTCTGTATCTGAGTGAGGGTAAGGTGAGGATTTCAATCACCTTGCCGCTTGTTATTATTATCGTTGGATTCTATACGTTTATCCGGTTATTGATCCTGATTAACTTCTTCTTACTGCACAATAGACAGCGGCCATAATCAGAATATAATGGGTAAATTGCCTTGAATACGCAGCTTATTACCGATTTTGCTTCACTACGCGATATTGTTCCTGCATGGGATGTATTGGCGCGAAACGCGTTAGAACCTAACCCCTTTTACGAAAGTTGGATGTTGCTTCCCGCGTTGGAACGATTGGTTGAACAGGGGAGTTCGGTTTCCATCTTGTTGATATGGAAGGATTCATCCCATTCGCTATTGATAGGTATGATCCCCCTGACGGATGAGCATACCTATCATAAAGTGCCTGCAAACCATTGGACGAACTGGCTGCATGTGCATTGTCCGTTAGGTACGCCATTGATTCATCAAGATTATGCGATCCAATCTGTGGTGGTTTTTAATCAGTGGTTAGCTAAACAATCGGAAATTGCAGTATTTTCGTTTAATAAAATCGAAATGGATGGCAGTTTTTATCGGGTTATAAAAGAAGTGGCGAAAGAGAATCATCAATTATGTGATGATTCGGATAATTGGACACGCGCTTTATTAAACTCTTCATTATCAGCAGAAGACTATTTGCATTTACACCAAGGAAATCGGCGGTTAAAAAAATTTCGGCGGTTGCGCCAGCGTTTAAGTGAAATAGGGGATTTGGAGTTTCATACTTTATTACCCAATTGCACACGGCATTTGGATCAATGGATTAAAGAATTTCTGGCATTGGAACAAAGCGGTTGGAAAGGTGAAGGCAATACCGCTATGGCTTGTAAGAAAAATGAACGCTTATTCGCGGAAGAATTTATGCGCCATGCGGCAATGCGTGGCAAATTAATGATGATGAAAATGACGTTAGATGACCAAGTGATTGCGATGCATTTATGTGTATTAGGTTCTAATACTGGGGCATTTGCGTTTAAAAGTGCTTATGACGAACGTTATGCCAAGTATTCGCCAGGGGTTTTGTTAGAGCTAGAAAACATTTATGTCGCTTTGGATAATAAAGCCTTGATTACATGGATGGACTCTTGCTCCATACCTGAACATCCGGTACTAAACCGTCTGTGGGCAGAACGTAAACCAATGACTAACCTGCATTTGAGCACGCAATACTGGTTGAGTAAGCCGTTGGTTTATGTGGTGAGAGCACTGCGTCTTTGGAAAAACCGTCGCACCCGTTCTGTTGTTGCCGGAACTTTGCTGCCTGTTGCTACGGTGTAACGATTACCCAAAATGTCAGAGTGCAAGAGGAGGCTTGTGCTACAGTTGCAAGATTGTCGCTATCCAGCACCACCGAGGAATTTTGCTCATGACGTATCATTGTGTATCGCACGCTTATGTCATCTTTGGGGCAACAGGCAATCTAGCCGTTAATAAGTTGCTGCCTGCTTTGTACCAGTTACATGCTGGCGGGCATTTGGCTGAGGATGTTGCTATCTTAGGATGTGGACGTACTGCCTTTACGCAGCAAACATGGCGTGATGACGTGCAGCAGCAATTGTTAGCGCGTGGTGTCTCTGCGGATGACACCCTCTACACTTTTTTGCAAAGACTGGATTATCTGGCAGGTAGTTTGACCGAACCACAACATTATGTCGATTTACGGCAATGGTTGGCGCGGGATATTTGCCATAAAAACGTTATTTTCTATTTGTCCATTAGCCCCGAACTCTACGCTACGGTCACTGAAGGTTTGGCGGCAGAACAGTTGCTTGGCGAACACAATGGCTGGCGACGAATGGTGATTGAGAAGCCATTTGGGCATGACCTAGCCTCCGCCCAGTTGCTACAACAGCGTCTGGAAAAGCATTTGCGCGAAGACCAGATTTACCGTATTGATCATTATGTTGGCAAAGAAGCCGTGCAGAATTTGTTGGTATTGCGCTTTGATAACCTAATTCTCGAACCGTTGTGGAATCGGCATTACATTGATCATGTACAAATCACCCATGCGGAAACCCAAGGGGTTGAGGGGCGTGCCAGTTATTATGATCGCAGTGGTGGGGCTATGCGTGACATGATCCAAAGCCATTTACTGCAAGTGTTAGCATTGTTGGCGATGGAAGCTCCAGTGTCTTTGGATGCGGAAGCATTACGCGATGAAAAGGTGAAAGTCTTAAAAGCGATACGTCCGTTTTCCCAGTTAAAGTCGCAACAATTAGCTACGCATGTGGTGCGCGGGCAGTATGCAGGGGGAACGAATGCGCAAGGTGAAAGCGTCAATGGTTATTTGCAGGAGGAAGGCGTGGCTGCGGGAAGCCATACAGAAACCTTCGCAGCATTAAAGTTGTATGTGGATAATTGGCGGTGGCGCGGTGTGCCATTTTATTTGCGTACTGGTAAACGCTTAAAAGAACGTCGTTCTATGGTAGCTGTGCGTTTTAAAGAGCCGCCAATACAATTGTTTAAAAAAGTGGGTATTACTGATACGAAACGTAACTGGTTGTTATTGGGGATTCAGCCGGAAGATGCGGTACGCATGGAAATTTCTGCCAAACTACCTGGTTTGGATATGGATACACGCCAAATTACGATGGATGCATCGATTGCCATGCCAGAAGAGCGTAAAGTCGATGCGTATGAAGAGCTATTGCTGGATGTGATTCAAGGGGATCGGTCTTTGTTCCTACGTTATGACGAGGTGGCGGCAGCATGGCAGGTGGTTGATCCGATTATGCAACATTGGGCACAAGATGAGCAGTTACCATTGCAGTACCCAACGGGTGGTTGGGGACCCAAAGTGGCGGCGCAAATGTTTGGTGAAGAAGGGGGCGAATGGCGGCACGATTTACAGTGCCGAGACTGACATTGGAGTTGGAGGAGTCGCGTTATGTTACCCATGAATACACAGGTAAAAGCTGATGCTACGGCGGTTGCGCAAGCGGCATGTGAAATGATTAGCCAATTGGCTCAACAGGCGATCGCGGAACGTGGTGTGTTTCGTCTGGTGTTGGCTGGAGGCAGTACCCCGAATCAGAGTTATGCTTGTTTGGCTGGAACAGTTCAGGATTGGGCGCGTTGGGAAATTTTTTGGGGGGACGAGCGTTGTTTGCCCGCCGATCATGCCGAGCGTAATTCACGGATGGTTATTCAAGCATGGTTGAGCAAAGTGCCAATTCCACCGCAAAACATTCATATCATTCCTGCTGATATGGCGGCGGAAAATGCAGCAACTGCTTATGCGCACATCATTATGGATAAGTTCCCGTTTGATTTGGTGCTGCTAGGAATGGGGGAGGATGGACATACGGCTAGTTTATTCCCGTGTACAACATTTCTAGCACCGCCTTACGAGGGGGATTTGGGGGTGCAATGCGTGTATGACGCGCCAAAACCACCAGCCGAGCGTGTTAGTTTGAGTATTGCGGCATTGCGCAATTGTCGGGCGCAATTGGTATTGGTGACAGGCGTGGGGAAAGCCGCGAGCGTGCGGCATTGGCGTGATAGTCCAATAGCGGATTTGCCGATTGCACAAGTGGTAACGGCAAATGCTTGTCTGTTGATCGATCAAGCACTTGCCGATGCACTGGCGATAGAGGATTTAAGGGGTTAGACCACCTTTGACAATGTAATTAGCGGCAAAACTGCTATTGGCAGGGTGCAGAATGATGTTACCCATTAACACGCTAACGTCATTATTCGGTCCGGTGAATAGGGTTTTGCCATCCATATTCAAGTCAGAGGCTTGGTAACCGTGCACGATGTAGTTGGTATTCGCGGCGGTATTGTTATCACTGGTCATGACGTTGCCTAATAAGGCGGTTGCGTCATTGCTTGGCCCATTCGCTGTTAAAGTATTGCTGCCGTTAATGTCACCTGCCCACAACAGGGCTTGTTTATTGGCGATGTAACGTGTTTGTTCGCCGTAAACTGCGGTTGTAGTTTGGGTGAAGTCAACTAACGT
>CAZTUZ010000196.1:0-5306 GCA_964617055.1 uncultured Thiothrix sp. | reverse complement strand
CCCCGAATGTCGACCCCAATGAAATTCGTAAGTTTGAAGAACTGGCTTACCGTTGGTGGGATACCGAAAGCGAATTTAAACCGCTGCACGACATTAACCCTTTGCGCTTGAATTACATTGATGACCGCGCCTCCATCAAAGGCAAACAGGTGATCGACGTGGGTTGCGGTGGCGGCATTCTCGCCGAAAGCATGGCGCGGCGTGGTGCAACCGTGATCGGCATTGACATGGGTGAAGCACCGCTTTCCGTGGCACAAATGCACGCGCTCGAATCGCAAATTGCAGTGGATTACCAACAAATCACTGCCGAAGACATGGCAGCACAACACGCAGGACAATTCGATGTTGTTACTTGCATGGAAATGTTAGAACACGTCCCTGACCCTGCCTCGGTGATTGCCGCCTGCGCACAAATGGTAAAACCCAATGGACATGTATTTTTTTCTTCCATTAATCGCAATCCCAAGGCATTTTTAATGGCGATTGTTGGCGCAGAATACATCATGAACATGCTCCCCAAAGGTACGCACGAATACGGCAAGTTCATTAAACCGTCGGAACTCGAAAAAGCTGCACGTTCTGTCGGACTAAAACTGCGAAATATCACGGGTTTAACCTACAATCCTATCTTCCAAAGTTATCGTCTTAGCCCCGACGTTGATGTCAACTACATGATGCACTTCACAAAGGAAGATTGAGTTCATGGTTAAATTCAAACGACTTGCCACCTTCATGGCACTGCCGTTGTTACTAAATGCGTGTGCCGTACATTATGACGGGGTGGAATTAAGCCCCAGTGGTGATCCACGACTGACCCGAGTCACCCCTGCCATGCAACAAAGCATTGAAGATTTAACCAATGCCTTGATTGCATTAGACCCGAACATTATCGACCCACGCGAAGCGCGTGCGGTTGCGCATGACGCTTACGTTTACCCGATGTATTTGGCGAATGACTGGAATCTGACATGGCCACCGCTGTATCACAATACCTTGCGCAACGCTAATCAGCGCAAAGCGGGTTTGTGTGTGGATTGGGCGCGCGCCATGCGGGCGCGGATGCGTTCTAAGAACTTACAAACCTTTGATCTTTATTGGGGTATTGCCCACAAAGGTAATGCTTGGCAAGAACACAGCACCTTGATTGTCACGGCAAAAGGACACCCATTCGACAGTGGCATGGTGCTTGACCCGTGGCGTAATTCGGGCGAACTATTCTGGAATCTGATCAAAGATGACAAAGAATACCCATGGAAATATTTTGAAGGGCCGGGTTAATCCCCGCCCCCTTGTCACATGCGATTATTGACGATGAAAGGTAAGAACCAGCACATCACGCCATGCGCGGTGTGTTGGGTCGGTCGGCGCGATTTCCGTCACACCGTGGTAAACCGCGTGATCATTTACAATGACTAAATCACCATCACTTGCTAATGTCCCTTCCGCCAATGGATTCATAGCATTGTCGTAAATACGGCTGACCCCACCTTGAATGTTCTGCCGATCCATCATCATAATCAGGATGTATTCCGCACCGTCTTTATGCACACCTTCAGGCGTTGGTTTCCCCAACTGATCCGGCTGTGCCACAATGCGGAACTGATGCGCTTGAATCCGCCACAATGTCTGCGGACTGCGTGAAAACTGCTGCGTTGCCCAGCGCACAATGCTCGTTAATACCGGATTCTGTAACGTCGTCGGCAACCACGCCCGAAAATGGCGATTAAACCCGCCATGCACATGGTTATAGTGGCTGCTCTGATAATGCGGTTCGTGCGGCAATACCGTCAATTGTTGATGTTGCCAATGCAGCACAGAATAACGCCGATAGCGATAATTGCCACCATCGCGCAAATAAGGGTCGCGTACCAGACCATTCCAACTCGCGCGAAACCGTCGATAAGCCTGCCCCATACGCCCCACCAGTTGGCGTTGCAAACGATTCGATTCGCCCACTGCGAACATAAACCCAGGTTGGTGCAATTGTGTGTTCACTGTCCTCACTACTTTTCGGTTACAAGCAATGTCATATTGTAAAAGTGTGCTCACTGCCTGAATAGATCACACAGGCGTATTGGCGATAAGCGTGGCGCGTAACGGTGCGGGATAACCTTCAATTGTGCGGCTGACATCGAGCGGGTGTAAAAAATCGGCTAACGATTCGCCTTTACTCCATGCCGTACACCGCTGCTCTTGGGTACTGGTTGGTGTGACATCCGCCACCCGAATGTTGGTAAATCCTAACCGCTTTAACCATAACGCTAACATTGCCACCGAGGGAATAAACCACACATTGCGCATTTTGGCGTAACGATCTTCCGGCATGAGTGCGGTTTGCGCATCACCTTCGACCACCAACGTTTCCAGCACTAATTCGCCACCTGCGCGTAATGCACGGCGTAATTCCTGCAAATGCCCTAATGGATCACGGCGGTGATACAACACCCCCATGGAAAACGCGGTATCGAAACCTTTCTGGCGCAGATCGGGTAAATCTTCACTTTTTAATAGCAGCATCCACACCGGATGTTCACCAGCATAACGCTTAATCGTCTGGAATTGCGTGAGAAAAAGCAAAGTTGGGTCAATCCCAATCACCGCTTGCGCCCCCGCTGCGTACATGCGCCACAAGTGATAACCACTACCGCAACCGACATCCAGCACGATACGATCTTGCAACGGACTTAAATGCGGGAAAACCCGTTCCCATTTCCAATCCGAACGCCATTCGGTGTCGATTTCCACCCCAAACACGTCAAAAGGTCCTTTACGCCACGGAATTAATGCCTGTAATGCCGTGCGTAATTGCGCTTGCGTTGCCGTATCAATATCACTTGCTGTGCCAACGCGCACCGCACTGGCGTGAAAATCGCAACTCGACGGCGTAAGCACAGGCAAATGATCCAATACCGCTTGCCATTCTGCTTGTTTACCGTGTGGATGTTCACGCGCTGCCTGTGCTAATTGTTCCGGCAAGGTGGCCAACCACGGGGCAAGCCGCGATTGTTGTAAAAAGTTGTGTAATGCTTGATCCATTCTGCTCTTCGTTACGCCTTGACCGCCAACATGGAAATAAAGTTAAACCCCTGAAACCACTGCATCACCTGCGTAAAACCCGCCGCTTGTAAACGCGCTTGATGCTGTTGCGGCGTATCGGCAATCAAAACGTTTTCAATCGCCGAACGTTTTTGGCTGATTTCCAATTCGGAATAACCATTAGCGCGTTTAAATGCCAGATGCAAATCATTCAGCACGCTTTGTTGTTCCGCATTAGCAAACTGTACTTTTTCCGACAATACCAACACGCCATTGGGCAGCAACGCGTCGTGAATACGCTGTAACACGGCTAAACGTTCGGCAGGTTTTAAAAATTGCAGGGTAAAATTCAACACCACAACCGACGCATTATGCAGCGGTACGTTCTGCAAATCGTCGCAAATCACGGCAAAACGGCTAACTGGCAAGTGGCGTTGCAAGATTTTCTCACAACGTTGCGTCATCGCAGCGGAATTATCCACGCCAATAAACCGCACGCCATCTGCCCGCACTTGCGCCGCCATTGACAGCGTTGCCGCCCCCAACGAACAACCCAAATCGTAAATGTGGGTATTATCCTGCGCGTATTGTTGGGCGATCACGCCCAGCAAGCTAATGATATTGTCGTAACCAGGGACAGAGCGGCGAATCATGTCAGGGAACACATCCGCCACCGCTGCATTAAACGCGAAATCCACCACCTGCCCTTGCGGTAGCGCGTAAATCGCATCGCGCTGCATTACGCTTCCCCAGCCCAAACGCTATCCGCTGCTTGACGCGGTAACACCAAATGTTCGCCTGTGCGTTGCCCCGCATCCGCACCCAAATAGAATAGGAATGGAGCAACCAAGGCTTCAGGACGCGCCACGGTTTCAGGATTTTCACCGGGGAAATTCAAGGTACGCATACTGGTACGAATCGCACCCGTATCTACACTATTGACGCGAATAAACTGTTTTGGATTATCCAACTCCGCCGCCAAAATCTCGCAATATGCCCGCATTGCTGCTTTTGCCACCCCAAACGCGCCGTAATACGCTTTATTCGATTCGTGGTCAGCAAATACAATGGACGCATCCGCTGCTGCTTCCAACAACGGCAGGCACGCACGGGTCAGCAGGAAATTCGCGTGTAAATTAACCATAATCATTTTCGACCACAGTTCAGTTTCATAGTGCTTCAGCGGGGTAAAACACGCCAACCATGCTGCGTTTAACACCACGCCATCCAAACGCCCTAACTGTTCACGGATATTATCGGCTAAATCTTCGTAATCTTTCGCGGTTGCCCCTTGCAAATCCAACGGATAAATCGCAGGTTCGGGATACCCAGCCGTTACAATTTCATCGTAAGCGGCTTCCACACGGCGCACGTCTTTATCCAACATCACGACTGTTGCACCAAATTTCGCACACGCCATTGCAATTGCCTTACCTAATCCGGCTGCTGCACCTGTCACCAGAATTACGCGGTCTTGCAATGCGCCTACAGCGGGCACATAAGTCAGTAAATTTTCCTGCATGCTAAGTCTCCACTTGGGGGGGTCAACCTGAAAAGAGACAGAGTTTAACGCTTATCCGAGTCGGGGTGTAGTATTCTGATTTTCAGGCCGTCACTCAACGTACTGCCAATAACCTTAACAGCTCTGCCGTTTGCATGGTCTGTACCAAAGCTTGTGCGACAGACTTTACCACAGGAATGCAAACGGAATTACCGAATTGCTCATACATGCGTGCTCTTGAAACAGCATCGACAATAAAATTCTCAGGAAACCCTTGGAGACGGGCACATTCTCGCAGTGTTAATAAACGCGGGTTACGCCCCAATTCTGACTGATCAATAAGTATTTCAGAACCATCTTTATAATAACGAGCACTCAGTGTATTAGTATACGGGCTATTTTCATTAAACAGACAATAACCAAATCCATTACCCTTTGCCTGATGTTCTGCTTTACGGCGCAAATGTCCGCGCCATAATTTATCAGAAATAGTAAATTTATCTTCATCACGAGGTAAATGTGATAAATTCTCTAAAATATTACCCAGCCTAGTTGGTGTTTTAGGTGCTTTACCCCATTGAAACAATGAACTAAAGTCAACATCACCACCATAGTAATCTTTATTAAATCCTACTAAATAAATGCGCTCGCGATTCTGTGGCACACCAAAGTCAGCGGCGCGTAATACTTTATAATCCACCCAATAGTTTAACGTTTCACTTAAGGCCTTACGCGCATCCTCACTCATGGGTATATCATCGGGAATATC
>CAZTUZ010000195.1:0-5312 GCA_964617055.1 uncultured Thiothrix sp. | reverse complement strand
GCTAAAATACCATTAATCTGGCGATGGCGAGCAATCAGCATTTTTCCATTGAATTGCTCACTGACAACCGTCACTTTAAAATGGCTTTCTGAGCCAGCGGGTACATTGTGCAGGTGACTTTCATTCACCACTTCCAGAAAGTCGGGCTGCATGGCTTGGCTAATTTTGCCTTCGATTTGTGTTTGCATGGTCATGGGCAGTGTACTTTTTAATTAACGATGATTAACTTGAAACGATAGGAACAGGACGCGTATATTTCGCCCTACACCCACCTATTGCTTATTGAACATGAACCAAAAAGAAAATTTTGACAAGTTATCCCAGTATTTACAGAGCAAAA
The DNA here is from genome assembly GCA_964617055.1 of uncultured Thiothrix sp. GTDB lineage: Bacteria > Pseudomonadota > Gammaproteobacteria > Thiotrichales > Thiotrichaceae > Thiothrix. Next base: position 4,972 of record CAZTUZ010000195.1, on the reverse strand, counting down.
TCATTGGGCAGAAAACGCTAATCAATCGCTTGATGATTGCTTTGCTCGCCGATGGGCATTTATTGGTGGAAGGCGCACCCGGTTTAGCCAAAACCCGTGCGATTCAAATGCTTGGGCAAGGGATTGAAGGCGATTTTCACCGTGTTCAGTTTACCCCAGACTTATTACCCGCCGACATTACGGGGACGGAAGTGTTCCACCCGAATGATGGTTCATTCCATTTCCAAAAAGGTCCGTTATTCCATAACCTGATTTTGGCGGATGAGATCAATCGTGCTCCGGCGAAAGTACAGTCTGCTTTGCTGGAGGCAATGGCGGAACGGCAAATCACCGTGGCGGGTACAACGTGGGCATTACCCGAACCGTTTTTGGTCATGGCAACACAAAACCCGATTGAGCAAGAGGGGACGTATCACTTACCCGAAGCGCAACTTGACCGCTTTTTAATGCACGTTATCGTCGATTACCCCACGCCTGCGGAAGAAAAAGTCATTCTGCATTTGGGGCGTAAAGAAGCCATGCAGCAAGCCAAGCGCGAAAAAGAAAGCGTCGCGCCATTGGTGAGCCAAGAGGACATTCGTTTAGCACGGCAGGACGTGTTGAATGTGTACATGGCGGATAAGGTCGAAACCTATTTGCTGCAACTGGTATTAGCCAGCCGTAATCCCGAACGTTACGGCAAATCGTTGGTAGGTAGCATTGCTTACGGCGCGAGTCCGCGTGCGACCTTGGCATTAGACCGTTGTGCGCGGGCGTATGCGTGGTTAGCCGGACGGGATTTCGTGACCCCCGAAGACATTCAAGCCGTCGCGCATGATGTCTTGCGTCACCGGATTTTGCTCAGTTTTGAAGCGGAAGCAGACGGCATGACCACGAATCATGTCATCGACGAATTGCTGGCATTAGTGGCAGTACCTTAATGATCATGCGTCAGGCGGCAGCACCAGCCGTAATGAATCCGTCAGCGGGTGAGGGGATTGTGTACAGTTCCCTGTCGTCCTTGCTGCACCTGAAAGGGCAAACTCGCACCTTGCAATTGGCGAAAAAACACATTCGCGCCCGCCGTAATGGTTTGCACCGCTCGGTGTACAAAGGGCGGGGGATGGATTTTGCTGAATCGCGTCCGTATCAAGCGGGGGATGATATTCGTACCATCGACTGGCGTGTCACCGCGCGAAGTGGGCGAGTGCATACCAAAGTGTTTGAAGAAGAACGCGAAAAACCCGTGTTATTGTGGTTGGATTTACGCCCTTCGATGTATTTCGCCACACGCGGACGCTTCAAATCGGTGGTTATGGCAGAAGTCGCTGCCTTGTTATTGTGGAAAACCCTCAAGGACGGTGATCGGATTGGCGGGATTCTGCAAAACGGTAAACACATTGAACTGAAACCCTCGCGTAGTCGTTCCAGTGCGCTGCATTTCCTGCGACAAGTCAGTGACATGACGCGCCAGAATCCAAATCAGGCAGCCACGCCGCTTGTCGCTTATGCAGAAGACTTACAAACCAGTTGGACGCGCTTGCGGCGGGTAGCACAAGCGGGCAGTCAGGTATTTGTGGTGAGTGATTTTCGCCAAACCACGCCTGCCGCGTTACGCCAATTAGCCATGATGACGCGCCATTCGCAACTAACCCTGATTTGCATTCACGACCCTTTTGAAGAACGTGTGCCCGCACAAGGTCAGCTACGTTTGACGGATGGGCGGCGTAAGCTGTGGGTGAATCTGGGGCAGGCATTGTGGCGTAAGCGTTACACCGAACGCGCCGAACAGGTGGTGAAAAGTTTGCAGGATTTCAGCCGCAGCTATCAAGTGTCGTTGGTGCAATTATCCACAGCGGATTCGGGGCAGGAACGTTTATTAAAACTGGCACGCGGGTTGCGCTAAGAGGTGAATGATGAATCCTGAAGCCGTTAAACCCACGGATTTACCCTTACACCCTAACCACTTGGTTGATCCGATTGGTTGGTGGCCGCTTGCCTTTGGTTGGTGGGTATTGATTGTTTTGGCATTTGTTATTGTGGGGGCGTTGATTTGGTGGTTTGTGCGCAAAATACCGCGCCATCCCACGGAATTTAACATCGCATTACGCGAACTGGAGCAATTACAAGCCAAATACCCTGCCAACAGCAAAGTATTACTGCGGGAGTTGTCTGTATTATTACGCCGCATTGCGATTAGCCATTATGGACGGATAAAGGTGTCCGGTTTAACGGGTTCTGCGTGGGTGGATTTTTTGGATGAATCGGTTGGAAAACCGTTATTCAAAGGGCGTTTCGAGCAATTGCTTACTGAGCAGCCGTATAGCCCTGAGGCACAAGTTGAAACAGCAGCCCTAGCTGCTGCTATTCGGGAGTGGATTAAACTGCAACGGGAGAAGAGCCATGTATGAATTCCTGTGGTGGTGGTTATTCATCTTATTACCGTTGCCTGCGCTGGTGCGTTGGTGGCTAAAACCTGTGGAACGGGATGCAGGGTTGGCTTTGCGCGTCCCCTTTTTGGACGACTTCCAACAGCAAGGTGGGAAACTTCTGTCGCGTTCATGGCAAGGCATATTGGCATTGGTATTAGCGACGTTGGCGTGGTTAATGTTGGTAACAGCCGCAGCGCGTCCGGTGTGGATTGGTGAGGCCATGACATTGCCTGTTGCGGGGCGTGATTTAATGATGGCAGTGGATTTATCCGGTTCGATGCAGGAACAGGATTTTATCCTCAATGGGCAAGTGGTTGACCGTTTAATTGCTACCAAAGCCGTGGCGGGTGAGTTTGTGCGCGAGCGCAAGGGCGACAGGATTGGTTTGGTCTTGTTTGGTGATCAAGCGTATCTGCAAGCACCGCTGACTTTTGATCGCGAAACCGTTTTGCAATTACTGAACGAGTCAGTGATTGGATTGGCGGGTGAACGCACTGCAATTGGTGATGCGATTGGTTTGGCATTAAAACGTTTGCAAAATAGCCCAGAAAAAAACCGTGTCTTGATCCTAATGACGGATGGCGCAAATACCGCAGGGAGTGTCTCGCCATTGGAAGCGGCGGAGATGGCGGCGGCGGCGGGGTTGAAAATTTATACGGTAGGGATTGGTTCGGAAAGCGATGAAATGCGCGATATGTTCGGTTTCCAGCTATTGAACCCGAATGCGGATTTGGATGAAAAGACTTTGAAATCCATTGCCGAAAAAACAGGTGGTAAGTATTTTCGGGCGCGTGATACCGAAGAGTTTCAGCGCATTTATGCCGAATTGGATCGCTTAGAACCCGTCGAAAAAGCCACGGAGCATTGGCGACCGCAACAAGAGTTATTCCGTTGGCCATTGTTATTGGCGTTCGTGTTGGCGTTATGCGCCATGTTATTCAAAGTTGATTCCGAGTAATTGGGGAAATCGAACGTGGAAAGCCTTATGCAAGGGTTGCGTGATTTGCATTTTATTCATGCAGCATGGTTATGGTTATTACTGTTGATTCCTCTTATGTGGGGGGGGTATTGGTGGCGACGTAAGCAACAAGGACGCGGACAGTGGGAGCAATTCATTGACCCTCAATTACTGCCGTTTGTGTTGCAGGGTAAAGCCGCTCATTTAAGTGGATGGACATTGGGAACGGTATCAGGTGCATTGTTGGTGGCGGTAGTGGCAATGGCAGGGCCATCATGGGAAAAGCAGGAAATTCCCGTGTTTCGTAATCAGCAAGCCTTGGTGATTGCGATGGATTTTTCTGCTTCAATGCAGGCTGAAGATGCCAAACCAGATCGTTTAACCTTGGCACGTTTTAAATTGCTGGACTTATTTAAAGCTCGTCCCGATGGACAAACAGGCTTAGTAGTGTTCGCAGGTGATGCGTTTGTGGTTTCACCGCTGACCGATGATGTAGAAACGATTCAAGAGCAGATCAAAAATTTGTCGCCATCACTCATGCCAGCTTCGGGTAGCCATGTTGCTCCGGCGATTGAGCGTTCAATGGATTTGTTGAAACAAGCCAGTGCGCGGGCGGGACATATTTTGGTAATTACCGATGGTGCAAGCGATGCCGAAGCCGCAGTGCAAGCGGCAGCACAAGCCAAACAAGCTGGGTATAACGTTTCGGTATTGGCGATTGGTTCGGCTGAGGGTGCGCCAGTTCCGCAGCGCAATGGCGGCTTTGTGCAGGATCGTAATGGGCAAACGGTGGTTGCAAAGGTGGATTTGGCTACTTTGGAACATATTGCTCAAAGCGGAGCGGGTACGTTTGTGCAGGCAAGTGCAGATGATGGTGATGTCACGATCCTGACGAAACAGTGGTTGAATGTGAACGCCGACTCGCCAGCTTTACGCGACGGTCAAGGGCGGCAGGTAGATACTTGGGTAAATGAAGGTTATTGGTTGATCTTGCTGTTATTACCTGTCGCGGCTTTGGCATTTCGTCGTGGTTGGTTGGGTGCGGTGTTGGTGTGTTTTGTCTTGCCACAACCACAATCGGCTAACGCGATGGGCTGGCATGATTTATGGCAAACGCCAGATCAGCAAGCACAAGCGGCGTTTGACAATCGACATTTCAACGATGCTGCTAAGTTGTTTCAAGACCCCACTTGGAAAGCCGCTGCCGCTTATGAAAGTGGTGACTATGCCACTGCTGCTAACTTATTCTCGGCACAACCGACGCTGGAGGCGCAATACAATTATGGCAATGCTTTGGCGCGTCAGGGCAAATACCAAGAAGCTATTACCGCTTATGATAAAGTGTTAGCAACAAATCCCCAACACGCTGATGCGTTATATAACAAAGACGTGGTGAAAAAAGCGTTAGAACAGCAAAAGCAGCAACAGAATCAACAACAAGATAATCAGAATAATCAACAAGAGCAAAAAGACCAGCAGAATCAACAAAATCAGCAGCAACAAAATCAGCAAGGTGGACAACAAAGCCCCCAAGCGCAAAAAGATCAACAGCAACAACAGAATCAGCAACAGCAAAACCAAAAAGACCAGATCGGAAGAGCGT
>CAZTUZ010000194.1:0-5315 GCA_964617055.1 uncultured Thiothrix sp. | reverse complement strand
ATAATGTAAAATCTGATAAAAAATAACGGCACAAAAGTTTCATGAGGAGGAGGACAGAGCGGCTGGTCTAACCAGTCGCCCTGTTTTTTAACAATACTAAACCACGGTTATTTCCAGCCAACTTTATCCATAACTGTAATAGCCTGCGCATTATTCTTTCCTAATATTGATAAGTTAAGTGCGTCGGTTTTAAATTGTCCCCAGTTTCTTAATTCAGGGCTGGCTTCTATTCCACGTTTGACTGGATATTCGCCATTAGTCGTGGAATACCACCGTTGAGCATCATCTAAAACCATGTATTCCATTAATTTAATGGCATTCTCTTTGTTTTTGGCAGAGGCGGTTACACCTGCCCCGCTGATATTAATGTGCGTGCCACGGTCTGCTTGATTAGGGAAAAAGATTTTCACTTTATTTGCTGCTGCTTTTTGTTCAGTATCACCACCATATAACATTTGGGCGTAATAGTAACTGTTAGCAATGGCAATATCGCATTGCCCACTAGCAACGGCTTTGATTTGATCACGATCACCACCGTTAGGTGGGCGTGCAAAGTTTGCTACTAAATCTTGTGCCCATTGTTTTGTTGCGGCTTCACCTTTTGCGGCAATCATGGAGGCTAATAACGACTGGTTATAAATGCTGTTTGAGGAGCGTACACAAATCCGTCCTTTCCATTTGGGGTCTGCTAAATCTTCATAAGTGGATAAATCCGTTGCTTTAACTGTACTGGGATTATAAAACAATACCCGTGCCCGATAGGTTAAGCCAAACCAGTAATTGCCCACATCGCGTAAGTTGGCTGGAATCGCTTGATTTAATTTGGCGGATTGAATTGGTTGTAAACTACCATTTTCCATTGCGCGATATAAACGTCCCGCATCAGCCGTTATTAAAATATCGGCGGGGGAGTTATCCCCTTCACGTTTTAAACGCTCTAATAATGGATCATCATCGCCTGTGACTAAATTCACCTTGATTCCTGTATCCTTGCTGAACGCATCCAATAATGGTTTAATTAATTGTTCTTCGCGTGCTGAATACACATTAACTTCGTTAGCAAAGATTTGTGTACTGCCTAATAACAATAATGTAGCGGTTAATTTTTTTAACATAGAATGCTCCTTAAGTATCCGCCCAACGACGAATGAGATTGTGGTAAATGCCGGATAATTTCACGACTTCGCTGTGCCCAATACCCAGTTCTACGGCAAGGCTCTGAATGCTTTGATCAAGGTCGTACAGTAACGTGCGTTGTCCATCATCGCGGATCATGCTTTGTAGCCAAAAAAACGCGCAAAGGCGCACGCCGCGCGTGACGGGTTCAACACGGTGCAAACTGGTTGATGGGTATAACACCATGTCGCCCGCCGCGAGTTTTACCGCTTGTGCGCCGTAAACATCTTCGATAATTAATTCACCACCATCGTATTCATGGGGTTCAGCAAAAAATACCGTGGCGGAAAGGTCAGTGCGGATGCGCACGCCACTATTAGGGATAGTCATGATGGAACTGTCGGTATGAATACCGAAATGTCCACCATTTTCATAGCGGTTAAATAATGGTGGGAAAATCTTTAATGGTAATGCCGCCGAAATAAATTGTGGTGCATTATTCAAAGCATTAATAATGACTGATCCTATTTCTTGCGTAATAGCCGCGTGTTGTACAAGCTGCGAATTGTTTTTGACAGTTGCTGATTGTTTTCCGCTAGTGGCTTTGCCATTAATCCATTCAGCATTAGCTAGTTTAGCGCGGTAGTTAGCAACCTGTTCTTTAGTGAGAACGTTGGGTATACAAATGAGCATTGCCTAATGGTACTCCTAATAATAAACCCCCCTTAAAAGCTTCTCCCCATTTTGTATGAATAGGGAGAAGCGCAGGACATGATTAAAAATCGTAAGTTAAGCTAACGGTGCTAGTGCGACCAGGGGCAATGTAAGTAAAACCACTAGGATAAGCTGCTTCATAAATGACTTTATCCGTTGCGTTTTTTACATTGAGTTGTGTGCTCAGCTTTTTATTAATTTTGTATTCGGTCATTAAATCCAGACGATTCCATGCAGGTAATGGTCGTGCATCATTTGCCGCAAAGTTGCTACCATCTGAACCTTTCATTTTACCCGTATGAACGATTGTACCACCTACCGCTAATTTGGGGGTGGCTTGGTATTTAGCCTGAATGCTTGCACTTTTTTCTGCAATTGAACCGAGTTTTTTACCGATATTCGTGGCAGTTGCAGAATTAGTGATTTCCGTGTCCATATAAACCACACCACCCGATAAGCTGAGTTTTGGTGTTACATTGCCAGAGATGCCAATTTCCGCGCCATCAACACGAACTTCACCTGTTTGTTGCGGGGTGTTGTTGACAACCTCAATTTTGTGCTTTTTATCTGTGCGGAAGACGGCTGCCGTGACTGCTAGATTATTATTAGCCAAATTCCATTTAGTACCGATTTCAATGTTTTTGTTTTTTTCTGGTTTGACATCTTGGGTAATAACATTGATGCCGCCGTAATTAGGGTTGGTTGCATCCAATGCTTCGGATGGGATATTGGATGATGTACTTACTGTACCGTAAATACTGCCATTTTCTTTGGGTTTATAAACCAAGCCTAAATGCCCATTATTGAATTGTTTTTTTGCTTTTACATCGGTATTGTTAATCGGATTGTAAACGTCTGCGCTTTGGCGTTTTTCAAGGTCAAAGCTGTCGTGGCGAATCCCACCTAATACTTGCCATTTTTCGTTAAGTTTAGCAGTGTCCATAATATAAATGGACTGAGTTTTGGCTTTGTTAGCTCCAGCAGGCGTATCAAAAGTGACAGTTGCGGCAGTTGCATCATTATTAGGGTTATAAAGGTCTAAAGCACTATTCGTGCCCGTTACAGTACCTGTTTTTACATTCACTTCTTCTTTAGAAAGTTCTAATCCAGCAATGATAGTGTGTTCAATATTGTTTGCCGTGTGAAACTCATGTGTCAACAGGGTATTATTAGCAATCAGTTTATTAGTGACATCCCGCGCAGTCGTGCCAGGTGTTACGGTATTATTTACCACCCGTGCAGGATTGCTAACAATGTATTCATTGGTTGTTTCGCCAACACGAGTGGTATTAATGAGGCTGGTATTATCAGATATTTTGGCATTAACGGTTGTGGTTAATGTATCTGCTCCGGTATTCCAATAGTCACGATTGCTATAGCCATAGAAATTGCTGCGATCCACATCACCGTATAATCCTGCGACGGCAGCATCATAAGGTTGACCACGGTCTGGCATGGCTTTATTACGCAAGTGGTAATAATCCACCGTGACATTAACTTTATCGGTCGCTTGATAATCTGCGGCTAATGCAATGCCATGACCTTTTTTATAGACTTCATCGCGTCCGGCAATATCGGAATCTTGCACCATTACGTTTGTGCGAACTTTTAATTTATCGTTGATGACTTTATTTGCGTCTAAAGTCGCGCGTTTTTCATCGCCTAATGTCACTGTACCGCGTGCAAAATTGGTATTTTGGGCTTTCTTGGAAATGATATTGATTGATCCCCCTGTTGTGCCGCGTCCGCCCAAGCTGGAGTTTGGCCCTTTGGTGATTTCGATTTGTTCGGTAGCAAAGGTTTCACGGGTGGTCATTCCAGGTTCGCGCACACCATCAATGAAGGTATCACTGCGAGCGTCAAACCCACGCACATAAAAGCGATCACCTTCTTGGTTGCCGTTTTCGCCTGTTCCCATCGTGATACCAGGTTGGCTTTTCATTAAGTCTTTAAGGGCTGTGATGTTGGCATCTTTCATTTGCTCTTTGCCCACTACGCTCACCGTTTTAGGGACATTTACTAAGGGTTCGGTGAATTTGCTATTGGCGGATTTATCGACTTTGTAAGGGGCTTCGGGGTCTGCATTCGGGTTAGAACCTGCTAGGGCTTTGGTTGCAGTGGCGGTAACGCCTTCGAGTTGGGTGACATCTGTTTGTGTATTGGTGGTTTTTTTCTTCGTTTCGACGGCATGGGCAAGCGGCGCGGCTGCCATGCTAGCCAGCACGACAAAAGCTGCTGAGGCTAGGGTGATGCTGGGTTGTTCGACACGCAATGCCGCGCTTCTGATGGAAAGCGGTTGTTGATAGCTCACGGACTACTCCTTAAAGACACTAAAACTGGGAAAAATGGCGAAGCTGCATCCGTGGCTATCGGGCTATGCGATGCGTTATTTGTTGTAGATGATAATCATTATTCTTTATCCGTCAATAGTATTGTGGTAGAAATGGGAATTATTTTTATTTAGATGTCGCAGACATGCGACAAAGTGGTATTTTATGATGCAATCCGAGCCGTATTTAAACCAAATTCCTACCAGTGTTGCAGCCGTGAGTGATTATGAAGCATTAGCGCAAATGCGTTTGGATGATAACGCTTGGGCGTATTTGCACAGCGGTGCGGCAGATGAAATCACCTTTACACGAAATCGACAAACATTTGATAAAGCTGAACTTTATAATCGAGCATTGGTTAATGTGCGGGGTGGTCATACGCGATTGGCATTGTTTGGGAACACATTCGCTCACCCGATTTTTCTCGCACCCGTGGCATATCAGCGGTTATTTCATCCCGACGGTGAATTAGCCAGCGTCAAGGCTGCGGCGGTAATGGAGGCGGGTATGGTAGTGAGTACTTTGGCTTCGCAAACACTGGAAGACATTGCCGCTCATGCTCAAGCACCTTTGTGGTTTCAGTTGTATGTTCAGCCAGATCGAGCATTTACCTTGCAGTTGGTGCGGCGTGCGGAAGCGGCGGGTTATCAGGCGTTGGTAGTGACGGTTGACGCGCCCATTTCAGGGGTGCGCAATCGTGAACAGCGGGCAGGTTTCCATTTACCCGAAGGCATTAGTGCGGTGAATTTGCACGGAATATGCCAACAACCGATACAATTGGCCGCAGGGCAAAGCGTGGTGTTTGATGGTTTAATGGCACACGCTCCGACTTGGCAAGATATTGCTCGTTTGCGTGAATTAACGGCTCTACCTTTGTTACTCAAGGGGATTTCTCACCCAGCCGATGTGAAAATGGCAATGCAACTAGGCATTGATGGGTTGATTGTGTCCAATCACGGTGGGCGCACGTTGGATACCATGCCAGCAAGTTTGGAACTCTTACCAGCGGTGGTCGCGGTGACGCAGGGGAACATTCCTGTCTTGTTGGATGGTGGGATTCGACGTGGCACGGACATTGTTAAAGCCATTGCGCTGGGCGCGAACGCGGTTTTAATCGGTCGCCCGATGATTTACGGTTTGGCAACCGCAGGCGCG
>CAZTUZ010000193.1:0-5318 GCA_964617055.1 uncultured Thiothrix sp. | reverse complement strand
TAATAATACGATATGCTTCGCCAATAAGGGGTAATGGTTAGCTTGGAACTTCGCAACACGCTTTAAACGCCGCGCTATGCGTCGCCGGAAATACTGCTTGGTTTGGCGTGAAAACGGGCGTTGTGTTCCCCACGATAAACCAGAATCGGTGGTGGTTTCTAAACGGTGATTTAAGGCAGCTAACGCTTCAAAATCGTCCATAAATTCCGCTAGTTTATACAACTTACGGAATGCCCCCATGAATACCTCGTCCGCTGGTGCGTGGCGAATCGCCGCTAATGCCAAAGCGCGGTGCTCGGTTTGCACTTGCGCCAGCGTATACAAACTCACAATGGCTTTAGCATAACGCTCAACCAGTTGATCACGCGGTTTTAACGCCTCAATGCGTAATGCCGCAAAGCGGTGGTGGAAAACACGCTCAACATAATATTGTGTGTGCCATTCGCATTGCGTTTTTAACGTATCACTCATGGCTTGCTTAACATAATAAGTGCTTTTATTGACTTTCAACTTTGGCACTAAGTTTTGCATAACATCATCATACGCACTCGCTTCATGCAATATGGCGTAAGCTGCTTGCAATTGCCCATCGGTTATAGGGACTTTGCCACCATTAATATTTGCATATTCACTGACATCTTTACACAACTGCTCCACGCCATTGCGTCGAAACAATAAACCTTGCGGCACTTTTCCCGAATCTTGTAAAGCACGTTTTAAATTACGCTCCAAATCACCCCACAAGTAACGCACATTACCCGCGCGGATATAATCAATATACCAAGTGTATTCTCCTGCTAGGGCTTCAATATCCAAATCTTTAATAATGCTTTGGTATAAATCAAACGAAGATTGCAACTTTTCCAACTGTTTCTCCAACAATAGGTTCTGATGGTAATTTAATACCGTATCAATACTGCGTTCCAGCCTTGGAAAAGGAGCTTCATTGCGTTTAACTTGTGCATAAATATCGGCGGGCAAATACTTTTGTAGAAAATCGCCTTCAGCATCAGCTAATACTGCACATTGCGCGGCCTGTTTTACCACGTCACTCATGCCATGCCAATGCAATACTTTATCCACATAGGCTTGGGTATTAACATCCAAGGTATCAAAATGCATTTGCGCAAAACGTCCTAGGGCTTGAATTTCCTGAATCGTTTGCACGCAATCAAGATCAACATCAAAAGCAGGTAAATAAGCCTGTGGCTCAGGTGCAACCCGCGCACATGCCATACCGTATAAATGTTCAGGAACGTGGGCTTGCAAACGGGCTAACACGGGTAAAGCGGTGGGATTCGCACAACGCCCTAATGCCCATGCCATCGAATAATGCAGCAATGCCGTATTGCCTTGGGTGGCAATGGGTGCGTCTAATAGTGCGTTAATGGCAGCGGGTAAGTCGTGAAGCCGCAATTCCCCCGCTGTCCACACCGTGCGCGACAGGGAATAACGGTCAATATAGCCTTTGCTATCCGCACGACCTGCCGCGAAATCGTACAAGCGTGCAATGATGCGTTGGTCGCGGTTCAATGCGCCATCGGACATGACCACAGGTGTGGGTTCAGTTGGCGCGGGGGCTGCACCAACGGTTTGTCCGGTTATCGGGTCAAACCCTTCTACCAGTTGGTAGCCTTTATTAATTTTAGCGACCAACAAACTGTCTGCGACTTTTCGCGCTTTATTGCTGTCCACGGGGTCGGTGGTTTTTGTGCCTTCGGTTAGGGCTTTGCCATAACGTCCGTAACGGAAATTCACCAAATAGCCATTGCCGCTAGTGCTTTCCACAATGTCGACTTCGTAAACTTTGTCGGATGACCCTTCGCGCACACGCAAGGTCGAACGTCGAATCAGCTTCATGCTTCCCCCCCTAAACCTAACGCTTGTTGCACCAATTCCAAAACATCACGGTGCTGAATCGTGTCTGCCAATTGCGGCGCAGGAGGCGCGGCAGCAACGTGCTGTTGCGGTAATGGTAATTGCCCTGCTGCCGATTGACGGCGGAACTGTGGTGTGGTTTTTGCGGTCGGGTAATCACTGTGTGGATTGCCGTGGCGTTGTTGGATGGCAGCGATTTGCGCTAAGAAGGCTTGCCCTTTCACCGGATTGACCATGCGTACATAATGCGCAAAACCTTTAATATTGGCGAGTAAGTTACCGCCGTTGCCCCACGTTTTCCCCGCGTAACCGTCTTTTTCAATTTGGAATAACAAGGCGCGGAATTGCTTTAATAAGGCACGATTCAACGATAATTGTTCATTAACCACAATGCCCGTGACTTCTTGGCGCGAACTGCGGCGCATGACGTGGGTTTTGTTGGGGTGAATGGTGAAGCCTTCTTCCGCAACAATCACGCCTACCCAATGCAGCAACGTGCTAATGTGTTGCGCGGATGCCGCTGAAAAGCTCAAATCATCCGCATAGCGCGTGTAAACAAAGCCGTATTTTTGCGCCAAACCGTGCAGGCGTTTGTCCAATTGGCGGCAGATTAAATTGCTCAAATACGGGCTGGTGGGTGCGCCCTGCGGTAAGAAGCGTTGCGGCGTGTTGAGGTGGTAGGTTTGCCCGTCCATTGCCACGCTTTGCGTTTCAGGTTCGGAGCAGAGCAAAGCCAGTAAACTCGCCACTTCCGCATTATAACCGAGTTGCGCGAACACGCCTTTAATGCGCGGGTAACTCACGGTTGGGAAGAAATTCTGCAAATCCAGATTCATCACCACTGCCTGCCCGACATGGGGTTGCGCATTGGTGACAATGCTGCGTCCGGTCACGAAACCGTGAGCCGCGTCGGTGAGTGCCAAGGGTTGCAGCACGTTATCCAGCACCCAGTATTGCAGGCGTTTCAAACGCGGCATTGGGGCAGAAATAACGCGCACGCCACCCGTTTTTTTCGGTAGCGCAAAGCGTTGGTAATGCGCGATCTTCGCCACTTGTTTGCTAAACGTAAGGAAACGTAATTCGTTTAAGGTCACGCCCATTGCTTGCGCCAAACCCAAGGCGTTCGTGACCACGGGTAAACCTAACGCCTGTAGTTGCGCGGCATTCGTGGTGTCGCTTGCTTCATCAACGGCTTGGAAATACACCGCATCACCGAGGTATTGAATGCCTTGCTGTTGGCATTCATGCCAATCGGTGGCACGTTGAAAGCGGGTCACTTCGCGTTTGACTTTGGTATCAATACGGCGTTGGCGGGCGGCTGCCATGCGTTCTTGGTGAATCGCTTTTAACGCTGCTTGCGGGTCACTTAAGTGCGAATGCAAAGCGTTTAATTCACGTTGCAATTCCCCTCGACGTTTAATCAGTGATTCTGCAATCGTTGGTTGATCGCTTTCCCAATAGCCCAAACGCTGCATTTCACTGAGAATGTATTCGTCTTTTGACGTGGCTTTAATCTTGTCGTAAAGCTCTTGGCGGGTCAGTTGGCTCATGCGCACATCTGTTTTTATTGATTGGCGCGTTTTCACGCTCATAAAAAAAGCCGATATTAGATCGGCTTTTCAGTAAGGCAAATAACCTTCGCTCATTCAAGATATTAGCTTGCTTCACTCGATGCGGTGCCGACTACTGTACTGATATTGGTTTCCGAGAAACCAAATCGCAATTCGGTACAGTAGTCGAGCACCGCACTAGTAAAGAGCGAGCTAATGACGCATTGCTAGGCAGGTAACACGAGCGGCGATCCACCGCTCAGGTTGCAAGGCTCATTTGCTTGGGACTCATTCTCCATACAGTCCATAAAATAGTCAAGTTTTTTTGATTACTGGAATAAATATATTTTTATTGCGATATTTTCATCAACACTTCCTCAACAGGCATTTTTTCACCATTCCATGCCACTTGCCCATCGCCAGTGGTATTCAGTTTCAAAAGGTAGCGATTGCTGTTCTCCATCAGCATTTTCTGTTCCACTTGCACACTTGCCAGCTCTTGAAAATCTTGGGGAAATAATGATTTATCGACTTCTACATTAAAGGTAGTAGTCAATAACTTCACCCAGTCCTGAGGAGTATAAACTGCTAAATCCATGAATGTTAAAGGTTTACCCTCAGAACCGCTATACAATACATCCAACTTGCCATTCCCAGCCCCTTTATCAACAGCAAAATCCAACGAACAATGCATTTGCGATTTATTTGCTTGTAACGTTTTGCTAAACAACGTGGTTTCAAGCTCATGCATTAAGGCTGTTTCTGCTTGGCTATCACTTGCTTCGCCTAATTGAGCTCCAATACTGATTGAATTTTTTAACCCTTGCAGATTAATACCCGCCACTTCACTATCTAACGTGAATTGTTTTAATTTTTTGATAGATAAATCTTGAGTTTCTGGTAAATCTAAATTATTGATTTGCACATGCGATTTAGCATTCAAATCACCTTCATTAGTATAAGCAACTGCGACGTTACCATTACCATCCCCTTTATCAGAAACAAACTTCAACCCGTAATTAAAACGTGTTTTCCCAGCCTGCAAAATCTCTGTGAACAAGACATTGGTCATTTCCAACATGAGTTTTTGCATGGCTGCTCGTGCTTGTGCAATTTTTTCAGGATCAAGTGATTCAGATTCTTCCATCGGTTGAGGTAATTGCGGTGCGAGTTCTTGCATTTGCCCAAACACCACCTTCAGATGCTCAATTCCCTTTAAATTCAATGCGACCACTTCACCTTCTGCACTGAGTTGTTGTGGGGTGAAAGGCAATTCATCCATGCCCGTCAAGTGGATATTCTCAACACTCACTTTCCCTTTACCACTAAGGCTGTCTCCCTCTTCATCAGAATCCGTGCTGGCATTGAAATCAAATTGCAATTTCTCATTTTTATTCTCTGCACCTACCACTGTTACGCCTTTGGCTTGTACTACCACAGAACCGCTATTGGGGGAACGCACTTCACCCTTAATATCCAATAATGGAATTTTCCCATTGGACTCTTTACCAAATTCCATACCCTCCCATTGCATAGTAAATGGGCCGGTTTGCGTTGCGGTATCAACAGTGACGTTTGCTTGAATTTTAGCAATTTTAAATGCAACGCCATTATCATCATTTAACGTCAGTGGATTTATTTGAACATCTGAATGCGCTTTGTGATCAAACCCCACAACAGTACGCATCTCAAGTGGGGGTTTTCCAGCGAATGCTTTTTCCATCGATTGGCGAGTGTTTACATCAATTTGGTTCAAATCAAAACGACTTTGCCAACGTGATAATTCCAGATGAATACCATCCTGAAAAACCAATGGCCCATGATGAATATCATGTTCAAACTGCAATTTATTCAGCCACTTGCCTACAACAGGGTCTTCTACGATAAAAC
>CAZTUZ010000192.1:0-5355 GCA_964617055.1 uncultured Thiothrix sp. | reverse complement strand
GGTGCATCCGTTCCCAACAACGCTTGCAAAGCGCGGCGCAAAGCCTGATCCCATTCTACAAACAACCGCGTTTGTTCCGCCCACGCCATGACCTCGAACAACACGTCCAACCAACTTTGCAACCGCCCAAGTATTTCCGCGAGACTACCTTCGATTTCGTTGTAAGGTAAAACATGGGCGAACAAATCTTCACTAGGTAAAGCGTACCCCAGTAATAAACGATCTAAACCATAACGCCAAGTGTGTTCATGCGTTTCTGCCCCACCTTGCGCAGCACGGGTACTGGCATCCATACCCCAACGAATATTCACCGCCCGAATCCACTCACGGCATTGCAACACTTGGCTTTCATCCAAACCCAAATGCTCGCGCACCTCATCAAACTCCAAAAACGCCAGTAAACTTTCCGCCTCACTGCGGGTTTGCGGTAATTCCAACAGTTGCTGGCAAAAATTCAGTAAGCCGTGGGCAAAACGCGGATTACTGTCAGCAATACTAAACGGCAACGGGTGCGCTGCATTTCCCAATACCGCCGCCAAATATGGCGCGTAGTTATCAATGTCGGGAGTCATGATAACCACATCCGCAGGGGTCAAATCGGGATACTCGGCAAATAATGCCAATAATTGGTCATACAGCACTTCTGCTTCACGCATGGGCGAATGGCACACATGAAACACCAACGAGCGATCAGTCGGATCCAGTGTGAACGTTTCACCCACTTCAGGCATACGCAAATACAAAATATCAGATTGCACCTGTTGCAATAAATTGGATGGCTCTAGTTCCACGAACAAGTCATTAAACTCTGCATTATATTCAATGAGTTGATCCAGAAAATCCCGCCCTTGCCGTCCCCACGACGCGAGCAGGGGATTTCCCACTGTGGTTAAAGCTTGTACGTCTTTAGACTGTTTGAGCTTGCGTTTTTCGGACTCAATGTCACCCCAATACTCCGCGCTAGGATTAAGCAGGTAAATGTGAACATCCGTGTAGTGTGCCACTTTTTCTAACAATTTAACGTAACTAGGCGATAAGACAGGCACGGAAAAAAAGCTAATGCGCGGTGGCAACGGATTTTCCCGCCCCTCTTCAACCAAACTCAGCGTGTGGTTAAAACGCTCCTGCAACCGCACCCAATGCGCTAATTGCTTTTCCCCTGCGACGCGCCACCACAACCGTGCCTGCCAGTCTTCTTGTACTGTGTCGGTTTGTTCCCACGCCATGATCCATTGCGGACGAAAGAATAAATATTGGTCAAAAACTTTGGCTAATTGCCCCGCCAATTGCCACGCACCTTCAGCACCCATTGCTAAATACGATTGCAATGCCTCCCATTCGTGTTGATCTTGCGGGGTAGATTGCAGGAATAATGCTAACAATCGCCAGCGCAAAGTTGCCGGAGCGCAAGGGTCTTTTTCGGGCACAGTATCTTTGGGTAGCACTTGACGCAATAATTCCCACGTCATTTCCGCCGGAAACAAATAGCGAATATTCGCCGCAATGCCATTGTGTCGCGCGGTCTGCAAGGACAACCAACGCCCCATACCGCTATTTTGTACTACGACCAACTCCTGCTGAAACGGCGGGAGTGGTTGATTTTGTTGGAGCTTTGCAAAATAGTCAGCCAAGACTTCCAGTTGGTTGGAGTGGTGTAAGTACAACATGCAAAAAATTCAATTCATGACAAAAGCTAAGCACCACTTTATTAACATTCCTTCTAAGATTTGTATAGACAAGTATTATTCTTGTCACGACCTAGCGATTTAGAGGACAATTCGCGACACTTTACTGACATTGTGTCATAGCCATGCTGTTGATATAACACGGCAGGGCGGTAGCTTGCCTTGTTCTGTCATCTGATTGAGTCTTTATCTGAGGTTAAAGAGATAGCAACAATGATTCCATTGATTCTTTCTGGTGGTTCAGGCACTCGTCTGTGGCCATTGTCGCGCCAGCAACGCCCCAAACAATTCTTGCCCGTTGTTGATGACGAACTAACATTATTCCAGTCAACCATTACACGTTTATCTGGGCTGGCTGATCTTGAAACCCCGCTGGTAGTCTGTAATGAAGACCACCGTTTTATGGTGGCGGAACAACTGCGTCAACTAGGCTTGCAAAGTCAGGGGATTATTCTCGAACCCGTCGGGCGTAATACCGCCCCAGCCATTGCGTTGGCGGCACTGTTTCTGGCTGAACGCGACCCATCGGCTTTACTACTAGTGTTGCCTGCGGATCACGTTATCCAAGACACTGCCACATTCCACCAAGCAGTTAATGTGGCAAAGCAAGTCGCACAAGATGGTTACTTGGTCACGTTTGGTATTGTGCCCACCCACGCCGAAACAGGTTACGGTTATATTCAAACGGGTGCGGTATTAACTGGCGCACAAACAGCACACAATGTTAAACGCTTTGTCGAAAAACCGAACTTAGCCACGGCTGAAAGCTATGTTGCCAGCGGTGATTACCTGTGGAACAGCGGTATGTTCCTGTTCCGTGCGGATGTGTATTTGCAAGCTTTGGAACAATTCCAACCCGAAGTTTTGCAAACCTGCCGCACTGCATTACAAGTGCAAAATCACGACCTCGACTTTATCCGTATTGATGCGGATAGCTTCGCCGCCAGCCCGAATATTTCCGTTGACTATGCGGTAATGGAAAAAACCGACAAAGCGGCTGTGGTTGCACTCGACGCAGGCTGGAACGACGTAGGTGCGTGGTCAGCAGTATGGGAAGTAGGTCAAGGTGACGAGAATGGTAATGTGATTCGTGGCGATGCCATTACTCATAATTCACACAACAACTTGATCTACAGCGAGAAACGTTTAGTTTCGTTGGTTGGCGTGGATGACATTATCGTGGTCGATACCAAAGACGCGACATTGGTGGCCAAACGCGACCAAGTGCAAGACGTGAAAAGCATTGTCGACCAGCTCAAGCAACAACAACGCCCTGAAGCCTTGATTCACCGCGAAGTGGACCGCCCGTGGGGAGTGTACGACTCTATTGATGCAGGGCATCGTTTCCAAGTCAAACGCATTAGCGTCAAACCAGGTGCGAAATTGTCTTTGCAAAAACACCATCACCGCGCTGAACACTGGATTGTGGTAAAAGGTACAGCCGAAGTAACCTGCGACGAGCGCACTTTTTTACTCACCGAAAACCAATCCACCTACATTCCGTTAGGCTCAGTGCATCGATTGGCTAACCCTGGCAAAGTCACGCTGGAACTGATTGAAGTACAATCTGGTAGCTATTTAGGTGAAGACGACATTGTGCGTTTTGAAGACCAATACGGACGTTCGGAAGGCTGATCATGCAAACCTTAAGCTGTTTTAAAGCCTACGACATTCGGGGCAAATTAGAAATCGAACTCAATGGCGACATTGCCTACCGCATAGGGCGTGCTTACGGCAGCTTTGTCGGCACAGGCAAAACCGTGGTGGTGGGTGGCGATGTGCGCTTAACCTCCGAAGCCTTAAAACTCGCCCTAGCTAACGGTTTGCTGGATGCGGGCGTGAATGTGATTGACCTCGGTTTAACAGGCACGGAAGAAGTGTATTTCGCCACCTTCCACCTCGGTGTCGATGGCGGTATTGAAGTCACCGCCAGCCATAATCCGATGGATTACAATGGCATGAAACTGGTGCGTGAAGGGTCGAAACCGATCAGTGGCGACACAGGTTTAAAAGACATTCAACGCATGGCGGAAGAAAACAACTTCCCTGCGGTAACAACACGCGGCACTTACAGCCAGCAATCGTGCCTTGCAGATTATGTGCAACATTTGCTCGGCTACATCGACGTTAGCGCACTCAAGCCACTGAAATTAGTCGTGAATGCAGGCAATGGCGCGGCGGGGCATGTGGTTGATGCCTTGGAAGAGGCTTTCCAACGCTTAAACGCGCCCATCACGTTCATTAAAGTGCATAATGACGCGGACGGCACGTTTCCTAACGGCATTCCCAACCCATTATTGCCGGAAAATCGCGCTGATACCCGTAACGCAGTACTCGCACACAACGCCGACATGGGCATTGCGTGGGACGGTGACTTCGACCGCTGTTTCCTGTTCGACGCAACGGGCGAGTTCATCGAAGGCTATTACATCGTCGGCTTGTTAGCCGAAGCCTTCCTGCA
This sequence comes from uncultured Thiothrix sp., assembly GCA_964617055.1. Classification (GTDB taxonomy): domain Bacteria; phylum Pseudomonadota; class Gammaproteobacteria; order Thiotrichales; family Thiotrichaceae; genus Thiothrix. The sequence continues at coordinate 1,209 of CAZTUZ010000192.1, read as the reverse complement.
ACAACACAAGGGCGCGAAAATCATTCACGACCCGCGCCTGACGTGGAACACGATTGACGTGGTAACAGCCGCTGGCGGTGAACCGATTCAATCCAAAACCGGACACGCCTTCATCAAAGAACGGATGCGTTTGGAAGACGCGATTTACGGCGGTGAAATGAGCGCACACCATTATTTCCGCGACTTTGCTTACTGTGACAGTGGCATGATTCCGTGGTTATTGGTCGCACAACTCATGAGCGTGAAAAACAAACCGCTTTCCACGCTGGTCAATGAACGCATTCAAGCCTACCCGTGCAGCGGCGAAATCAATTTCCACGTCCATGATGTCAAAGCGTGTATTGCCGCTATTCGTGAGCATTATGCCGCGCAAAACCCATTAGTGATCGACACCACCGATGGCTTAAGCATGGAATTTACTGACTGGCGTTTTAACTTGCGCGGTTCTAACACTGAACCCGTATTGCGTTTAAACGTGGAAAGCAGAAACGATGCGGCGTTAATGCAAACCAAAACCGCAGAAATTGCCGCGCAACTATCCACCTCAAATTAAGATCATTATGTTAAAAGCACTGTGGGCTTATCGCTTTTTTATTGTTTCATCCATTAAAACGGAGTTTCGCTCGCGATTCGCCCGCAGTAAACTCGGCGGTGCGTGGATGATTTTACATCCCCTTGCACAAGTAGCGATTTATGCTTTGGTCTTATCAGCAGTTTTATCAGCGAAATTGCCTGGCATTAATAATCGTTACGCTTACGCTATTTACCTGATGGCAGGTACATTAGGCTGGTCATTATTTTCGGAAGTTTTAATGCGCTCACTCAATATCTTTATTGAGAATGCCAACTTACTTAAGAAAGTGATGTTTCCTAAATTAGCCCTGCCGCTCGTTTTAACGGGCAGTGCACTCATCACAAATGCCCTGTTATGCATTGCCATTTTGGTAGTGTTTGGTCTACTAGGACACCTTCTTAGTCTTACTCTACTCTGGATTCCTTTTTTAACACTACTCACATTAGCATTAGCATTGGGCTTAGGGTTATCACTAGGCATTTTAAATGTATTTATTCGCGATATAGGGCAAATTATACCTATTATCTTACAGTTCTGGTTTTGGCTAACCCCTGTCGTTTACAGTACACAGATGATCCCTGAAAAATATCATACCTTAATGCTAATTAACCCCATGACGGGCATTATCATGAGCT
>CAZTUZ010000191.1:0-5377 GCA_964617055.1 uncultured Thiothrix sp. | reverse complement strand
TGACTTGCTATTAGGAAAAAACTGCCGAATTAAATAGTGAAGTCGTTTCAAAATGGCTTTCCACGCTAAATAAAAAATGCTAGGTAAGAAGATCGTTGGTTGTTAGTTATCTTGACTTCTATAAACCTCCTGATTCGTTGCCGGAATCCTTACATAAACATCATCACCAGCCCCTAAATTAGGTGGAAGAGCAAATTTGAAACCAACATAACCATTGCGCGATACATTTGCAGACCTTAAGTTAGGGCGTTCATCTGTTGCAAAGCTCGTTCTGATGACTTTACCATTTATTAAAAGTTGAACTTGAACTGCATTATTATTGCGTGCATAAAATGCAAAGCCTTCAACATGAGTAGCAGTATGGGCAGTAACAGTCGCGTGAGCGTATTCGTAATTGTTTCTTAATGCAATTAATCGCTTATCGAGTGTTTTGTTAGCTTTGTTATAGAGATAATAAGATAAGGCTGCACTCTGTTTAAATGCATTAGCTAAGTGTTCTGGTAGACGATAGGTTTCAGGTTTTTTATTAGGGTTGGTATTAAGTGTGCTGTATTCTAGGTTTGTTTGATAAAAATGATTAAATAACATTAAGCTTTCTTCGTAACGCTCAGTAATACCAATAAAACCGTAGGCTTCAATTGGAATACCTTGCAAATTACGAGCTTGCAATTCAGGTCCTGCATGGCTATGTAGCATTGTTTCTAATGTTTCTTTGTAATCATGATGTCTCATTTTATGTTCATAATGTGAGATAAACTGCTTAAGTGGGTCACGTATGAAAGAAACTACATTTGAGGCTGGTACAAAAGCGTTATATCGTCTAAAACCAACATGACCAGCTAAGAATTTGGCATCATTCTGATGTAATTGTTGTTGCAGTTGGAAAAAATCACGTCGCTCATAGGCGTATTGTTTTACACTATCCGATGTATCAGGACTTGCGGAGCCGTAATCAAAGTGGCAGGCATCCTTACCAAAATAATTGATTGCTGCGAATCTAAAGCTAGTGCCCGCCGTTTTAGGAAGGTGTATAAAAAATAATGTTTTATTCAGTAGCATAGTATAATCTTGAGTTACATTAATAAAAAATGAATTTTTTATAGTTATTCTGGTACTCATGTGCCAGAGATAATATGAATTTACTTTTAAGTAATGTTGGATTAATTCTCTAGATTTTCAAGACGGCTTTGAAGATCATTGATTTGTTTCTGTTGTGATAGTATCAACATTAATAAAGCAGAGTGTATCTGCCAATGATCGACCGTTTTTAACTTAATCGATTCTGGATTATCATCCAATAACTCTTGACCGTTGGCTTCTAATAGTTGATTAACTTTTTCACGATCTTCTTGCACCATTTCACGAATGGCGGCCAAATCTGTCTGTGTTGGTAAAAAGTTTGCGAGATTAACATTGCGTGGTTCTTTTTGTAGAAATCCAGCGCGTTTAATAATGTTTTCTAACGGATACGGTAATACCTGTCCAGCATGTGTGTCATTGTGCATGGCCCAGATGGCTAATGCGGCCATGCTTGGTGATTCGTTATCTTTTTGTTCCTGAATTGCGCTATCGTTGATGCCAGCTCGTTCAAAGAACGTGTGAACAATATTAGATGATTTGTCAAAATTGACGAGTTCACAATCGGTGAAATTATTGACCCATGATTGTGTATGTGCTGCAAAACTCAGTCGACCTTGTGTAATCCATTCTTTAAATGGCTGGAGTTGGCCTGGATAGGTTTTGTGTTTAATACCCCATTGCACATAGGCTGATTTAGCCCATAGATCATGACGACGAATATAAATAATAATTTTAATGTTGATATTTTCTTCAGTCTTCACTTGCTTGAGTATCTCAGCGATACGATGATACTCAACAAATAAAGATTCATTAGACCAAACGACTTTGTTAATTCCTTTGGCTCTACTGTCACGAATAGTATTGAGTAAAACCTCCTTAAGTTCCTTAGCAAATGACGCTTGCTCTTTACCATATAGCTCAGGCCAGCCTCCGGCTTTTTGCCATGTAAACTTTTTGAATCCTGAAAATTCAAAGTTTAGCCCTGCGTACAAAACTTTTTGTTCTAAAAGTTCCGGCATTGCTATTGATAATGTTTTTTGTATAGAAGACGAACCTGTTTTGCCCATTCCGACATGGACAACTAGTGAGAAGTTATCAGTATCTTGCATAATGGCTCTTTGTTATCTATAGAAGCAAATATTATTTTACCAATTCAAGGTGTTTGATGGCACACTCTTGATAAGTTAGCGGCTTTTTAATTCCAGAATGTAATTTATCCCAGAGTTCATTGTCACCACTGACCTGCGATAATAAGCTCCCAAGATCAGTTGGGTTTCTGACATCGAAATGTAACCCATCAACACCATGAGTAACTTTTTCTGCCATACCACCAATATTAGAGCAAATAACAGGTCGACCACAAGTAAAGGCTTCTTGAATAACCATTGGAGAATTCTCCCACCAAATTGATGGAACGATTACCCAATCGATTTTAGCCATACGTCCACGCAACTGTTCAGGACGATAAGCTCCAACCCACAGTAGAATGCCTTTTTCAACTAATGGTTCTGCTAACGCATTAATCTGTTGGCGGAATGCATCAGATTGATGTTCTAGGTTAGTACCATGTATTTCTAGTACAATTTGCTTACGTTTTTCTTTAGGTAATAAAGTAATAGCTTGTAAGACAAGATCAATGCCTTTGAATGGGTTTATTTGACCAAAGAAAGCAAAGCGATTACGTTTTTCACCTTCTGCGATAATACGCGGTGGTAGTACTTGGGTGTCTTGCTGCCCATTTTCAATGACAGTAATGCGTTCTGGAGAAATGCCCCAGTTAATATAACGCTGACGTAAGAACTCAGAAGGAGCAACAAATACGTCGACTTGATCAAAATGACGTTTAATAAATTGGTCACGCAACCAAAATTGTTCACGGCTAAATTCAGGGAAACAACGGTGGCAGTCATCAAATGATGAGGATAAGCACAGTTCATTACTACCACGTTTTACCATCTGCCCTTGATTTTGGCAGATTGCAATATATTCATGTAATGTTAGCATCAGTTTAATAGCAGGGTTTTCCTGTTTAATGATGCGAAACATTTCCAAACCCATGTGAAAGTAATGATGTAAATGCACAATCGTGGGTTTTAATGTTCGGATTAATGCTCGGAAATCGTGCCAAATAGCATAAGGATTTGCTGCTTTTAAACGAAATGAATCACCTAAGCCTGTTTCCCATAGGTATTCATTTTCACGACGGCGGTTTAATAGACCCGGTGCGCCTTGTCCACGATCAATGCGTCCAATAAACCAAGCGGCCTCCACCGATTCATGTTGATGGTAGGCTTTATAAAGGTTGTAAGCTGCAATTTCTCCACCACCTAGACTAAAATCAGGATGTCCATGAGAAATGACGAGGATGCGTTCTTTTTGCATGATTAAATTCCTTGTTCCTTGTATTTTGCCATGAGTTCACCAATTGCTGTTCCCCAGCGTTGATGATGCCGCCATGCATTAAAACGCACCACAAGGTTACGGAAAGAACCATCACCTAATAAACGAAAGGATTGTCTTTCTAAATGCGTTAGTGTCGCTTCTGGTAAATAGCCAACTTTCAAACCAGCAACTTGCACTTTCATGCATAAGTCAGAGTCTTCAAAGTCACCAATTAAATAACCCTGATCAAATCCGCCAACGTTATCAAAATCTTGGCGACGCATAATCATACAAGCACCAGTGACTGCTGGTAATTCAGTTAATCCCTTAGCAGGGTCAAAAGAAGGATCAAGTCCTAATCGTGGGTGTTTGTTTAGCCATACTCCCCAACTGGATGAGAAGAAAAATTCCATACCAGCGTGTTGAATACCACCATCAGGAAATAGTAAACGTGCACCGATTAAACCAAATTCTGAATTATTATCTAGTGCATCACCCAGCGCATTAATCCAGCCAGCTTGTTGAGGAAATGCATCGCTATTGAGGAAAACCAAATGGCTACCTTTTGCAATGTGTGCTCCTAAATTACTTGCGCCAGAAAAACCACGATTACGATGTCCCCAAACTATTTTGAAGGGAACATGATAATAATTCAGAAGGTTTTCTGTCTCATTAATCATTGGAGTGATGATGGCTGGATCATCAATAACATAGATTAATTCGGCGTCTTTTTGGAATATGGGATCTTTGCTAAACTCCAGTAACTGATGTTCTACAAAATCCCAGCGACCATATAGTGGTACGATCACACTGTATTTGGGAGACGTTGGTTGAAGTCCATATTCGTGACATTCAATAGGTCGTTGATTAGGTGGCTCTTGATTGCGTTTTGCAATCAACTTTTCAATAAATGAACCTTCACCCATATCCAAGCGTTTATTAAACGATTCAGGAGGTGTCGGAACTGAAAAAGCCCAACGAGCATAACTTACCGCATCATTCGCTACTTCATCCCAACCGCGTTCAACAACTAAATGTTTACCTGATGCATCTCCTACAACAATACGGATAGGATCACCTTTTTTCTGTGGGTAAGGCCAATCAATTACAAAGCCCGCATCAATTGTACCGGCTCCAAATTCATCACCAAAGATTTGTACAATATCGGTACGTTGGTAACGAATACCCTCATTAAGGTTTCGCTCATTACCATAGCCATCGGCAATCCAAATCTCTGCGCCAGGGCGACACACAACCCAGCCAGCCAATAACCCATAATGACCAAAAACAGCACCTGCATGGTCAAAATGCGCTCCGGCTTTAAAAGGTTCAATATGCTGAGAGGATTTGCCCCCCGTTTTTTGGGGTTCAAATATAACGCCTTTAAAATTCATGTGTAGATCAAATGTTATTTCTTTAGGTTTACCATTAACTTCTGGAGTCCAGCGCATGGCGATGTTTTTACAGCCCACACCTACATTAGCCATTAGCGTAAAACCAAAACCCTCCTTGGATTCAGGAATAGAAAGTGCCGTAGCTACATCAGGGCGAGATACTCGATTGAATGCATGGGGAATAATAACACCATCAGCTAGTATTTCTAAAGATGGTTCTCCTATACACCAGCCAACAATTTGTAATGCACCACTTGAAGAATTAGCTTCATCTACCTTCAATGCTGCAATAGGCTTTTTGTTATCATTATAAAAAACTTGTGGGCGAGATTGCGGTGTTGATTCAACACTCGTGGAATCAGCCGCAGCTTTTGGTTTGTTTAGTTTGAACATGAATCATGCCTTATTCAATATTTTAAGATGAAGGTTATTTCAAAACGAGGTGTTATCTTCTGCTCTGAATAAGTCGGCTTCGACCATCATTTGGCATAATTCTTCTAAAGTCGTTTTAGGCTCCCAAC
>CAZTUZ010000190.1:0-5400 GCA_964617055.1 uncultured Thiothrix sp. | reverse complement strand
AATACCGCCCTGACTTAAAAGGGATTAAGACCTACTTGACGTGTGCTAATGACAGCGCCTGTGTGTTTGAATACCGCCCTGACTTAAAAGGGATTAAGACTTGATATGCTGTGCGTGCTTATCTACAAGAATCATGTTTGAATACCGCCCTGACTTAAAAGGGATTAAGACCACCTTTTACAGGTGTGTGTTTCGTTGGTGTTGCGTTTGAATACCGCCCTGACTTAAAAGGGATTAAGACTTAAAACAGTAGAATAGTCCAAACCACCAAGACCGTTTGAATACCGCCCTGACTTAAAAGTGATTAAGACGCAATCTTGGCTGTATATAATTACCTGCGGGAGTTTGAATACCGCCCTGACTTAAAAGGGATTAAGACCCAGTGTTCAGTAAGGGAACGACGAGGAATTTGCGGTTTGAATACCGCCCTGACTTAAAAGGGATTAAGACAGACACAATCTGCATCGTATTCTGAAATGCTGAAGTGTTTGAATACCGCCCTGACTTAAAAGGGATTAAGACAGGATTTATTACAATATGATCCCATCCCCGCAAAGGTTTGAATACCGCCCTGACTTAAAAGGGATTAAGACCCAGTGCGGCTTGGCATTGAGACGCTGATGTACCGTTTGAATACCGCCCTGACTTAAAAGGGATTAAGACTTATTTGATTGCTTGGGGCAGTAACCGAGAATCAGTTTGAATACCGCCCTGACTTAAAAGGGATTAAGACTTACTAACAGCTTTGTACCGCTCATTGTTTTAGCTGTTTGAATACCGCCCTGACTGGACGGGATTAAGACCTACGGATTTGCTTCGCTTCTTCGCGCATCTTGCGTTTGAATACCGCCCTGACTGGACGGGATTAAGCGCGAACTCATAAAAAATCGTCGATGTCGGGCTAAAGCCCGACCTACTGCATGAAAAAATCAGAACCTTTGATTCGTGTTACATTCGACTTCAACGTTTGAATGCCGCCCTAATTGGGTGGGACTCAGATGTCTTTTTTTCATGATAAGATGCTAACTTTAGTTAATAGCACTAACCAGCACTATCTCATGAAATTTTTTATTGATAAAACTGTGATTTTTATCACCTAACAATTATTATTTTCTGTCATACCATGACCATTGATAGCGATTGTCGTTGAATAAAGCGAGGTTATGTTATGGATGGAGTGTCGTTCTTACTTACGCTGTTAGTGACATTTTTGTTAGGCATTGCGACAGGTCACAATGCTGGCAAGAAGGAAGGCTACGCGAAGGGCAAGGAAGATGGCATTAAAGAAAACCAGAAATCGGTGGATAAGAAAAAAATCGAGGAGGCTTTTGATAAAGTTCCTGGGTTTCCGAATCTTTCCAAAGAAGATAAGGAGAAGAACGTCAAGTTATGCATCGATGGTTTAAATAAAAAGCCAGCCGAACCTAAACCTGCTGATACCGAAAAACCAACGGCAGGCGCAAAAGAAGCCGTTCGTGGCGATAATGCTTCATTGCCCTTTGTTTTATTATTGGTTATTGCTGGATTTGTTATCTGGAGCATTTTCTTTGGTTAATCAACAAGGTAATAATACTATCAACGCAAGGTGGTACTTTCCACCTTGCATTAATGCTTAAAACTCGGTATTAGCATTTCTTTTTATTTAACTATCGTTATGCACCCCAAATCACCTGATTATCAATACACACGCCGGATTTTATTAGCTGTCGCTGCTAACTCCCCTCAAATCGTCACAGAAACCTTATACGCATTAGCACGCCATACCGTTCCTGCTTGGTTGCCAACCGAAATTCATATCATTACTACATTACACGGAGCAGAACATGTACGCGCGGGTTTATGCGCTGATGGCAATAATCAAATAATGAAATTGTGTCAAGATTACGCTTTACCTTTGCCATGTTTTAATGCGACGCACATTCACCTGATTACTGATAAAGAAGGAAAACCATTAAACGATGTGCGTAGTGACAGTGATAGCACTCATGCGGCGGATTTTATTTCTAACATGGTTAGGGAATTTACCGCTGATGCGTCATGCAGTTTGCACGTTTCGCTCTCTGGCGGACGGCGCACTATGACCTACTACATTGGTTATGCGTTATCGCTATTCGGGCGGGCGCAAGACCGTTTATCACATGTAGTGGTCGATTCGGAATATTTTTTCAATCGGGAATTTTACTACCCACCACCACGCTCGACATGGGTAGTGCGCGAAGACGGCACGGGTTTTGACGCTGCGAAGGTCGAAGTCACGCTATCAGACATCCCCTTTCTGCGCCTGCGGGAAGGTTTGCCGCAATATTTACTCGCAGGCAATGCCACCTTCAGCAGTACGATTACTACCGCGCAACAACGCTTTAACCCACCAGACGTTTGTTTAGATTGGCGAAAATGTCAACTCACCTGTGGCGGCGTGATTGTCGCCATGCAACCCGCGCAATTGGCATTTTATGCATGGATGCTGCAACGCTGCTTACAAAACCAACCACCCGTGCATTGGACAGACACCGAAACCCCAACTCTCGCCGAGCAATTCATGAACATTTACACCCGCTTATTTGGCACAACGTTTGGCTACGAAACCACTCAGCGAGCATTCAACCGCCAAGGTATTACCAAAGCATGGTTCGACGAACGAAAATCCAGCACTAACAAATGCCTCACCCGCGCATTAGGCAGCCCCAATGCAGCACACGACTACCTGATTCACGCCCATGGCAAACGCCCCACAACACGGTTTGGACTGCAATTATCACCTCACGTTTTACACCTTTAAAAGGTGATACCCATCACATAACCAGTCATTAATAAAAGAGATAATGAAAGGTTAAAGTCAAAATCAATATTTTAAAATAAAAAGATAAATCAATATAACCTTTATATTCAAATGAATATAAAGGTTATGTCTTGTGCCTTCAACAAACGCCACACAATCAATCAGCATATATCACTAAAAAATATTTCAAACCGACAAGCTTGTTGGTGCTGACAAAGCGTTCAAGTTCTGTTAATAATAGGTTCATAAATTTTTTGCATCACCGCAAAGGGCTTTACCAGCCAAAGGGGCATCTTTTGATACATACCTATCTATTTGAAGCGAAGTCGATTCAATCGTATATCTTCGCCACCAACAAGTTGAAGGAAATCATCGGCGGTAGTGAACTTATCGAGCAACTGACCGCAAAGCAGGGCTTATTACAGCAAACCTTGCAATCACTGAGTTTGGAAGAAGGTAAAGATATTAAGTTATCCCGTTGCGGTGGTGCTGCGTTTTATGCTTTCAGCAACAATAAGGATGCTATTGATCAATTAGCAACCTTGTGGCCTCTCGTTTTTCGTCAATATCTACCTGATATGGAGTTTATTCACGCAAGGGCTGAAAATATTTCCACCATTGAGGCATTCAAACTTGCCCATGAGCGACTCATGACTGATCGCAATCGCCCTCAAGCAAGATTGCCGCAAGCCAATGTTTACACATTACGCTTTGCTCGCACTGGCGCAGCTACCACAAGGCTTGAAACGCGGGGTAAAGAAGTAAAACATTATGACCAAATAACTGCACGCAAATTACTTCCTGAGTTTGCTAACAGTGACAGCCTTGCGCAAAGAGTCATGTGGGATTCCCATCGTGGAGAATGGCCTGTTAATTTAAACCATGAAACAGATCAAGACGAAAAGGATTTTCCATTCACACCTGACAACCGTTTGATAGGGTTAATCCATGCGGATGGTAATGGTTTGGGACAATTGCTAATGGATTTGAAAACAGTGGTGGATGATAAAAACAATAATGCCATAACCGATAAAAACTATATTGCTGTATTCCGCGACATTTCCGAATCCATCAAAACAGCAACCGAAGCAGCAGCAGCTAGTGCAGTTGGTAATGTTTTATTTACCAATATGGAACGGGGATTATTCCCTGCACGCCCGATTGTATTGGGTGGTGATGACCTGACGATGATTGTGCGTGCTGATTTGGCTTTGCCATTCACACAAGTATTTTTGGCGGAATTTGAAAAAGAAAGTAAAAATCAGTTTGATAAAATTCGTGAAAAATATCCAAAACTGGAAAAAACTCTTCCTGAGAAATTAACTGCTTGCGCAGGTATTGTTTACGCTCACTCCAGCCAACCATTTTCTGCTTTGCATGAATTAGCTGAAGGTTTATGCAAACAAGCAAAAACGTTTGCTAAGAAAGAAGAAAATTTGCTAGGTGAAACGAAAAAATTCGTACCGTCATCATTATCTTTCTATCGTGTTACCAGCACATTAATGGATCATGTTGATGAAGTTTTAAAACGTGAACTAACTACGGGCAATATTACCTTAACTCGCAGTTGTTATGCTGTTTCTGAACATCATAATCTACCCAAATTAATAGATTTGCTAGGCTTACAGGATTTTCTAAAAAACTCTGAAGTATTTAAAGGTGCATTACGCCAAATTACTGGATTATTGCACCAATCTCCAGAGCAAGCTCAACGGCGTTATGATCGCTGGAAAGAAGTTATGCGTAAACGTGAGTCTAAAAACTGGGAAAACTTTAATAATTTGCGTATCAAACTCAGTCATTTTGATGAGCAAGAAGAAACTGGCACTGATTTTAATATCGAACATAAACAGATAGTACCTTTTGAGGATGTGTTATCCCTCATTGCAGTAAATAATCATATCTATCCGCCAAGAAAACAGGGGCAGTCGCAATGAATTACCAGCTAAAAATTGATATTCACAGCTATTGGCATCCGGGTACAGGCAGTGGGCGGGGTGCCGATGTGGACGCAATCGTTCATCGCGATAAAGATAATTTACCACGTCTACCCGGAAAATCACTGAAGGGGGTTTTACGCGATGCCGTTGCGCGGTGGGAGCAATTTACCCAATCAGCATCAAAACCTAGCTTAGCCGACCAGCTTTTTGGCGCAGGAGCAGATGATGGCGATACATGGTTTGGCTTGATTCGTGTTAGTGACGCTGTATTAGCGAAAGATATTTGCCACTATTTAGAAAAAGACCAAAGTCTAAGCACAGGTTTATACCGCACCATGCACTCTACCGCCATTGATCATGGTACGGGTGTTGCCACTAACAAAAGTCTGCGGGGAATCGAGGTTGTTATTCCTTTAACACTTTATGCCGCCTTGGATGAAGTACCTAATGCTAAATACAAAGTTCCCCATTGGCATGAAATACTTAAATCGGCGTTGCCACTGATTCAAGCCGTTGGCGCACATCGTAGTCGTGGTTTAGGTCGTGTGACCGTAACCTTAGAGGAGAATAAATAATGAAAACGATGGGTTTAATCATTACGTTACTGGACGATTGTATTTTCAGTGAACGTAATGCAACTGAAGGTGCACATCGCGCATTAGATTACATTCCCGGTAGTGC
>CAZTUZ010000189.1:0-5455 GCA_964617055.1 uncultured Thiothrix sp. | reverse complement strand
CATTGTCTGATGGACAGTGAGAGTTTTTCTATCTTATGACCGCAGTCGGAACAGATTTTGCTGCTGGCAAAAAACCTGTCTGCGACAATTACCACACCGCCACGCATTTCCGCTTTGTACGCCAGTTGCCGCCGAAACTCGAAGAAGCCCATGTCACTGATAGCACGCGATAAATGGCGATTTTTCACCATGTCACTCACGTTCAAATCTTCGATACCGATGGTGTGGAAACGGCGGGTTAAATCGGTGGTGAATTGATGCAAAGTGTCTTTGCGAATGTTGGTAATGCGGGCGTGAAGTTTCGCCAGTTTTGCCTTGGCTTTATTTCGATTGTTTGAGCCTTTAACCTTGCGGGACAGGCTACGCGAGAGCCGTTGCAGGCGGGAAAGCAAGGCTTGATGCGGCTTCGCACCCGCCACGATTTCCCCCGTTGATAGGGTTGCCAGTGAGGATACGCCCAAATCCACGCCCACCACGCCCTTCGACAAGCTCAGGGCATCGCCTTGGTTTTCGGCGGGTGGCAAGCGGTTGGAGTCGGTATCTACGGTGATGCTGGCGAACCACTGATCAGCGGTGCGGGAAATCGTGGCGGAAAGGATTTTGCCGGAAAAGCGTAACGTTTCCCATATTCGTACTGACCCAAGATTGGGAATGCGGATGCGGCAACCGTCAATAGAAAATTGATCATTAGTGAGGGTGAAACTGTCGCGGCTTTTGCCTTTCTTTTTGAATTGTGGGTACTTAGCACGTCCGGCAAAGAAGTTCTTGAAGGCTGCACCAAGCTGGATAATCGCCATTTGCGGGGCATTTTTGGTGACTTCCAGCATCCACGGAAATTGTTCACGTTTGATGGCGTTCAGTTGTTTGCGGAGTGAAAATTGTGAAGGTTTGGGCTGGCTATTATCTTCCTTCCATGCTGCGTATTGAGTTTGCCATTCGGCTAATGCCCAGTTGTAAGCAAATCGCGCTGTGCCTGCGGCTTTGGCAAAGTAAGTCGCTTGTTTGTTGTTCGGATGGAGACGGATTTTATGACTGATGATCATGCTAAAATGATGCCGTATAGCGTAACACTTGTCTAATCGGCGGTGTTTTTGTTGCTACCATTCACCGACAAACGGTAACACCTTCCGCCGTTTACCATCACTGATCGTCTTAACACTTGTTGCTGACATTAGCGAACGTTTGGGGTTATTACGCGCTTGGTACGAAACGGAAAGGGAACTGCGTTTGCGCCGCATTAATCGTATCCGTATCGTAACGGATTCATTGGCTATCGAAGGCAATACCCTCACTGAGGCACAAATTACCGCACTGTTGGACGGTAAAGTTGTGATTGCGCCACCGCGTGAGATTCAGGAGGCGAAAAACGCGCTGGAAGCCTATGAACGCATGACGCAATGGCATCCGCACCACGAAGCCGATTTACTGACCGCCCACCGTTAGGTTTGATTGATAGTGCGGGGATGTACCGTTCTGGCGGTGTCGGCGTGTTTGCAGGCAAACAGGTATTTGCCAACTTACCCGTGGAAAGTCTGGTGCATCAACACCAAGCTGCCTATTACCAAGCACTGCAAGACAGTACCCATGCAACCGACTGCGCACCCTTTATTGTGTTCATGTTGGAAGTGATTCGGGATGCGTTAAGCCATGTTGCCGAAAAAACGTGGGTAGAAACGCAGGTTAAAACGTGGGTCAAAATACCGGAGCAAATATTGGCATTACTGCAACAGCAACCCAATCTAACCCTTGCCGAAGTCGCTGAACAATTAGGCAAATCCAGTAGTGCGATTGAACGCGCTGTGGCTAAATTGCGCCAAGCTGGACGTTTACAACGGATCGGTTCAAGCAAAAACGGGCATTGGCAAGTACACGGATAAACTGTCACTATGCACCAGACCAGCGGCGAAACATGGAACTATGCTATCACTTGCGCAATCTATACTATTAATACGGGTGTAACGGCAAAGCGCGAGGAAGCAAACGGATGGCAGCATGTTGACAACACGCCGCTCACGAGCGGTTGGGCTGGCGATGTTAATGCTAGTGATAGCAATGGCAGTGGCTTATTGGGCGTGGCGACCCGCGCTTAAACCCGCACTCACAACAGGCACGCCACCCGTGATCAGTTATTACCATTGGGCGAACCGCTACATCGACGACCCGAACCTGATTCGCACTTATGCCCCTGCCAAGCTGTACCTGAAACTTTTGGACATTGGTTATCGGGAGCAAGCCTTAGCGATTAACCCCACCACACTGGCTTCACCGCCGTCTGTACCGCTGATTCCGGTGGTATTCATTGATAATGCCGCGCTGAAAAATGCCCCGTTAGACACGCTGTATGCGCAAATTCTGACGCACATTCCCCCCAAAACATACTCACAATTACAGGTGGATTGCGATTGGACAGAACAAACCCGCGAAACGTATTTTGGCTTTTTGAAACGCTTACGAGCGGATTACCCGCATTTGAGCGTGACATTGCGCCTGCATCAAGTTAAATACGCGCAACGCACAGGCATTCCCCCCGCTGAACGTGCGGTATTGATGTATTACAACATGAGTGATATTCGTGATACCAATACCGAAAATTACATTCTCGATAATAAGATTGGTAAAACTTATTTAAGTAATTTTGCTGATTACCCTTTGCCGTTGGATTTGGCTTTACCGTTGTACCAACAAATGCGGGTGATTCGCCAAGGTAAACTCGTGCAATTAATTAATGGTGCGGAAATCAATCCAGCGAAAACCGTAAAAATTGACGAGCAGTATTATCGTGTTACGCAAGGACATTATTGGCAGGAGTATTACCTTTATTCTGATGATGAATTGCGCATTGATGCCGTCGATAAGCAAGTCTTACAGCAATCCGCAGAATTATTATCGCCGATTATTCATCCCAATGAAGTTGTTTTTTACACGCTTAATGATGCAGCACGCTTCCAACCCCAAGAGCTCACTGCCATTACCAAGTCATTTTCTTCAAGGAGTCAGCCGGAATGAATTACACTAAAAAGCTATTATGGACAACATCCATTGCCAGTTTCTTATTTTCCGCGACGGTTTTCTCCTGCGGTTGGGATGAGCCGGAATATTTTTATTATTCCAAAAGTCTTGATATTATGTATGGTGAATTAACCAAACAGCATTTTGTGCGGCGTTACAGCTATTTCCCAGGTTCTTATGCCAGTGATGAATACGATGAAGGGCAAGCCGTCGAAGCCCACAATCTACAAGCATGGAGCGACTATTTAAAAGTCAGCAAAGACGATGCCAAAGCTATTGTTTACGAACGTGTCGATGATAAACTAAGTAACCAACCCGAAGCTGTCAGAACCTATTTGAGTATTGTCGCTAAACAAGAACCAATCGCTACACAAGGCGACCCGCGCTGGTTAAGCAAAGAAGAACAGGAAAAACAAAAAGCCGATAATGAAACACTGGGTAAAAGCGTGATTGCCGACATTACCCAGCAATTGACGACGGAAAAAGACAGCTTTTTACGGCAACGTTACGCTTATTTACTGGTGCGTTTGCAGCATTATTTAGGGCATTACCAAGAAGCGATTGACGCTTACACACACTACCAAGCTGATATTCAGCAACCGGATAAAGAAATTAGCACTTGGACAAGTTTGGTTTACGCAGGTGCATTGCAACGCAGTGGTAAGCGAGTGGAAGCGGCGTATCAGTTTGCTACGCTGTTACCGCAAACCACCACCAAAAAACTCGAAGCACAACTTAATTTTAGTATTAAGTCCGATGACGAATGGAATGCACTCATGGCGTTGTGTAAAAACGACGACGAAAAGGCTTTAATGCATTTTGTGCGGGCTTTAGGGGCAAAAGCCAACTCTTTAGAGGAATTAAAATCGGTATATGCACTTGCGCCTGATTCGGATTGGCTCGACGCGCTGTTATTCCGCGAGCTGGAATATGTACAATTTGCCGATAGTGTAGCGCAAAATGATGAAAAGCCTTGGTTACAAGCAGCGCGTGGTATTAATAAAGACGTGTTAATCGATGATGTTGGGGCGTATGAGTCTGCTAAAACTGATACAGAAAGAGCCAAGCTGCGTGATCGGCGCGTGCAATATTTGCAAAACTTAAGTACGCAAGTCGAACAAATGCGTCAAGACAAAAAGCGTAAAGATTTATTCCTGACTGATTATGCCGCGCTGTATTTAAAGTTGTTGTCTGGACAAAGTGTCGATGTGGCAGCAGTGAAAAGTTTTCTTACGACCTATCCGAATGATTCCCGTGTGCCTTACGTTAAACCATTGGAGCAGCTTGTTTATTTGGAGAACTTGAATAGCATTAATGCTTCATCCGAAGCTGTGATTGCCGAAGATTTAACGGCGGTGACTGCTTTGGAAAAACCACTTAACGCGGAAGGTGCAGGCGACGAATACACAAATGAATATAAACGCCGAACACAGGATATAATCACTTACACTTATGCTAAGCTAGAGCCGCTCTATAGCAGCACTAAACAATTGGGTAAGGCTTATTTAGCAAAGAAACGTGGTGATGTGGATAAAGATGAAATCACAGTAGATGAAATCCGCGATTTACAGGCCTTACAAGCTAAAAGCTCACCCAATCGTTGGGATCAGGAAATGCTGGCTGACTTTAATGACACCTTTGGTGAAGTCGACTACGAAACCAATCAGTTTGTGATCAATGCTGACCCCAGTGAGTTAATTGCGCGTAAATACCTCGCTTCTGGTGATTTAGCAAAAGCTAAAGCCGCAGCAGAAGAGGCTAAAGGCAAATATTTTAAAACCAGCTTTAACCCATTTACAGCAGGGCGTGGCGGTAATAATCGCATTAAATCCAAAACCATGACGTTATTGGAAGTCATTGATACACTGCAAAAACTCGAAGCTGAAGCCAATGCTAACCCCAATAATGCGCAAAACCAATTCTTGTTAGGAACGGCGTATTATAACTTAACATGGTTTGGTAATTCGCCGATGCTTATTAAGAATCAACGTTCGACTTTTTCTTGGAAAAATGGGATGACGGATTTTAGCAAAGCCCGCACACATTACGAATTGGCCTTGAAAAATGCTACCGATCGTGAATTAAAAGTTAAAACATTGTATGCGTTAGCCAAAATTGAGGAAAACGAGTTTTACATTCAACAAGAGCAAAAAGGTACAAAGCTTGGTGATCATTGGCCACATACCAGCAAGGGCTACACTAAATCAGTGAAATTCGCCAAGAAAAAAGGCTTGGGAGCGTATTTCCGCCAGATTCGTGACTACGAAGACACGCAATACTTCAAGGACGTGATTAAACAGTGCGCGGATTACCAATACTATTTCGCCCGTTGAAATTCGATTAGTATGCACGGTGCGCTGTGAAATAAAGGAGCATCATGCCAGATTTTAGTCTTGCCCAACTCGTCGCGGTTGGGGTGTTGTTTGTGTGGGCGGGGTTTGTCCGC
>CAZTUZ010000188.1:0-5458 GCA_964617055.1 uncultured Thiothrix sp. | reverse complement strand
GGGACGGAATCGAACCGCCGACACGGGGATTTTCAATCCCCTGCTCTACCGACTGAGCTACCCGGCCACTTGAGGCGGCTATTACACCGTTTTAGCGTATTTCTGTCAAGCATTAATTTCATTTTTTTGTAAAAACACGCATAATTTCTTTGCAACCTGCACAGAATGCTTAAAAACCACTACAATCTTAGACGTTAATGACTCGCAACCCCACTGCAAAAACTGAGCTAATATCAAACACATGCTGGAACTTCATGGCGTATTACTTTTGTTACTGTGGCTCATTGCAGCGGCAGGCATCTTTTTCTTTGCTCGATGGCTTAGCCAATTCCTACGCCAGACTGAGCTGAGCACGGACATACAAGTATTGGTGCTGGTATCATTCGTTGGGCTATTGATTGTTGCCACGCTGAATTTTTTATGGGAATACTCATCAAGCACTTCACCCAAATCGCAACCTCGTCATGCTGCATCAAGCAATACCCCCACCAATGCTCAACCATTGGATGCTTTTGAAAGCCAAGCCTACCCAGAACTGTACGGCCTACGCCAACAAATACTAGCAGAATTGAATGCCCTCGATCAGTTCGTCACCAATGTCAAAACATGGGCAATGCAAATGCCCGCCCAACGCCTGTTCCTACAGAAGATTCTCGACATCCGTTGGGAACGGCGCAAACAATTGAAAAAGGCCTATCATGAAATCGACATGAGTCGCCGCGAATTTTGGCTACACTACCATGCAGGGCAAAACGCCCATGTGCGCAAAATGTTTGATACCGAAGCAGAACGTTTACAGCGACGTATTCAAGATGCCTTGGGTGCGAGCCGCAAGGCGCAATGGCAAGAAGAAGCTGTGATTCAAGATTTCTTGCGCGACTGTGGCACACTGCTAAAGCAAAAAAGCTTGCCCACCACCAAACCCACGAAAACCAACCCCAAACCGTTCAGTTCACCCTACATTCCCAGTTTTGAAGTGTATAGCAATAAAAACTATCGCCAATTACACGCATGGCTAACCCAACGCCAAGAACAGGGGATTCTCAATCATCTTGAGCAATTACGGCAGGAAGAAACCCAAATTCGCGGCAAAATTGCCTACATTTTGGAATATCGAAAACTCAACGGCGATTTGACCGAACAGATCAACGCACTGGTCAAACGTTGGAACGAAGCATTGAAATTCAACCAGTACGCGCAATACCGCCTACTGTTTGCCACGGAAGCATTAGCTGTTACTGCCTTACTGAGCGCACCGGATACAAGCACCCAAGCACGCCCCAATCAAGAGGATGCGATCAGTCTTATCATCCAAGTTCGGCAGCACGCCCCACAATTATTGCAAGACGCGCAACAAGAACGCATGGTAGCGGAGTTTAGCTACCAACCCGAAGTGGAACACCGCGCCCAACGCTTACAACGTTAAGTCGGCGCGGTCAGAACGATAATTCCATTTCCACAGCAGCTAGGAACGCTTGTTCGCGTTCCAAATCTGCCAATAATAACGGGCGTTTGTCAGCAAGATGCGTCTCCGCAAAGCGCAATTCCACGCGATTTTTGCCCAATTTCACACGCTCAATACGCGGTGCATGTTCATTGTGTGAACGGTGCAATAACACAGCCAAACGCAGAATCACACAAACATACAATGCTGCCTGACGGTGACGTGCATCCAATACCTCGAATAATTTCGGCGATACTTTCTGGCGATGTGTTCGTACCAAAACACTTAGCCAACATTGCTCTTCTTTGGAAAAGCCGGACAGTTCCGCGTGTTCTAACAAATAACCACCGTGCTTGTGATAACCACTGTGGGCGATTGCCAAACCCAACTCGTGCAACTCCGCTGCCCAACACAAGAGCGTGTCGAGGTAATCCGGTAATTTCCAATCATCGCGGCAACGATTGAACAACTTATGAGCGGTTTTGCGCACAACCTCGGCTTGGGCAAGGTTGACCTGAAAACGTTGCTGCAAACTACGCACGGTTTTTGCGCGTTGGTCTTCGTGTTGATAACGATCCAAACGGTCGTAAATCAAGCCTTCGCGTAATGCTCCATCAGACACGGACATACGGCGGATTTTCAAGGCTTCAAACGTGGCAATCAGAATCGCTAAACCGCCAGCGAAAACGGGTTTACGGTCATCACTTAACCCCGCTAGGCGCAAACGCTCTACATGCCCCGCCTCCATCATCATGCCACGAATGGCTTGCATGTGTTCGAGGGTAATACCATACGGTGCTAAACCCGTTTGCTGGATCACTTTTTCCACCGCACGAATCGTTCCCGATGCACCCGTGGCGGAATCCCAACCAATTTCGCGGTAGCCTGCCTTAATCGGGGCAAGTTCCAAATGAGCGGCGGTTAAGGCTTTTTCCCAATGCGTTTTGCTTAGCTGCCCATCGGGAAAGAATCGCTGACTGCTAACACAACCCATGCGCAAACTTTCCAGATGCAGCGGTTCAAAACCTTGCCCAATAATCAGCTCGGTACTACCACCGCCAATGTCCATAACAAAACGTTTGCCGCGCTGGTCTTGCGCAAGGGAATGCGCCACCCCAAGGTAAATCAGTCGGGCTTCTTCGCGACCACTGATAATCGCAATCGGATGCCCCAACGCACTTTCTGCTGCTTGCAGAAATTGGCGAGCATTTTTGGTCTGCCGCAAAGTATTTGTGCCAACTGCTGCGACATTCTCACTGGGGAAATCGCGGATGCGTTCCCCGAAACGTTCCAAACAAGCTAACGCACGTTCTTCGGCAGGTTTGGTGAGGTTGCCTTTGGCATCCAAACCATTGCCTAAACGCACGGGTTCACGCAAACGATCCAAAACGGTGACATGACCATTGGGGTCGACTTGCACCACAATCATGTGGAAGCTATTCGAGCCGAGGTCAATCGCTGCTAACTTATGCCCCTGTTGCTCGCTCATCGCGGATTACAACATTTCGGGTAATACAAGAATCGCATCGGCTTCCACCTGCGCCCCACGCGGCAAGGATGCTACACCAATAGCAGCACGCGCTGGATACGGCTCGGTGAAAAATTCCGCCATCACTTGATTCACAATGGGGAAATTCGCCAAATCCGTCAGGAAAACATTCACTTTCGCACTGTCATTCAACGAGCCACCTGCTGCTGCCGCCACCGCTGCCAAATTACGGAACACTTGACGCACTTGTTCCGTCATATCACCTTCAACCATTTGCATGGTTTCAGGTACAAGCGGAATCTGCCCAGACAAATACACCGTATTCCCCGCACGCACTGCTTGAGAATAAGTGCCAATCGCTTGTGGAGCTTCAGTCGTTGAAATGATCGTCTTGGTCATGGGAATCCTTTTTCAAAAGTCGGGTGACATCTTCTACATTCGGGATATGTTTTAGCTGACGCATGACTTGTTGTAAATGCGTAATATCACGAACCTGTATGATAAGGGTATCCCGTTTGATTTGTCCCTCTCCGGTGATGTTCAAATCGACAATATTCACATCCATGTCATCCATGCACTTGGTAATGTGGTGCAACATACCTTTAACATCACGCACATCAATTACAATGCCTGTGGAAAACTTTTGCCCTTGCAAATCTTTTGCCCACGCCACCGCAAAAATTTGATTTGTCGAAGCCACTTCTAAATGCGCGATATTCGGGCAATCTGCGCGATGCACCTCTAACCCTTGTTGCCCGCGTAATTGGTGCGCCAAAATGTGTTCGTGCGGTAATGGCAAACAACACGCGGCAAATTTCACCGCCAAACCCGTTGTGCCTTTAATCAATAATGGCGTGTCGGATTTCGCCTCTTGCGCAGGCATTTTCCCCAACAAACGTTCCGTGAGTAATTTGGCACACTCATCCCCGCGCCCAATCGCTGCAAACAAACTAGGAAGGTTAGAATGCCCTAACGTTTTCCCCGTATTTTCCAGCAACCCCTGCTCTAATGCATCAATGCTATGACCTCGGCTATTCAGCACGATCTCTAAGCGTTCATGCCCTAAACCAATGAAATCATCCACCGTTTGTTTGCGTAACCAATTACGAATGCTGGACTTAGCTTGAGCGGTCACCACAAAGTTTTGCCAAGCGGCTTGCGGTGTTGCATGGGAGTCAGTAATGATTTCAATAGTCGCCATATTGGGAATGCGGGTGCGTAATTGGCGTTCCATACCGTCGACTTTGGCGCGTACACAATGATTCCCGATTTCAGTATGCACGGCATAGGCAAAGTCCACCAGCGTTGCGCCACGCGGAAATTCCTTCATATCACCAGCGGGGGTATAGGCAATAATGTCATTTCGCGACATATCCGCTTGAATATCAGCGTAAAACTCGGTGGAATCTTCGGCTTGGAAATCCAAATCCCGTACTTGCGCTAACCACGTTTGCACGGCTTCTTTGGTGTATTCCATGCGCTTGGTCGATGACATATCAGGGCAACGCCACCGCGCGGTAATGCCATACAACGATAGGTTATACATTTCGCGGGTTTGGATTTGGAATTTCACCTGTTGGCGTTGTCCGGCCACCATGACCACGGTTTGCAAGGCTTCAAAGCCGTAGCTTTTCGGGGTGGCAATGAAATCTTTGAACGTGCCCATGCGCGGCTTGTGTAATTCGTGGATTAAGCCAAGGGCTTGATAACAATCTTCGCGGTTTTTTACCACCACACGGATTTCCATTAACCCCAATTGCTTGCGTAAATTGACTTCGCCCGTGCGAGCTTTTTCGTAAAGACGGTACAGATTTTTATTCCACAAAAACACCATACAGCCGGAAATACGCTCTAGCTTTTTTTCCACGTTTGCCACAATAGCGCGTTGACGTTCACTATGGTCGGTCAAATACTGGTTTAAAGCGCGTTCGATCACCGCACTTCGCCACGGGTATAAGTGTTGAAATGCTAACCATTGCAATTTACGGCGCACTTCATTCATGCCTAACTTGTGCGAAAGTTTGATGTAAATTGCAAACGTTTCTTTGGAAATCCGGCGTTTGGCTTCAGCGGACATATTGTCGAGGGTTTGCATATTGTGCAAACGGTCAGCAATTTTAATCAGCCCAACGCGGTAATCATCCGCCATTGCGTGCATCATTTTGCGCAAACTGGCTTGAGTGACGGCTTGTTTACTCGCTAACGTTTCGCTTTTCTCCAGCTTAGTCACGCCCTGCACCATTTCGGTGACAGGCAAACCAAACCGCGCCGTTAAATCCGTTTCTGAATACTTTTTGGAATCTTCTAAAACATCATGCAATAACGCCGCGCATAAGGTGTCGCGATCCAAATGCGATTCCGCCAAACTGTAAGCGACTTCCAGCGGGTGCATGATATAGGGCGTAATATTATCTTTACGCATAATGCCGGAATGCGCATCTGCCGCCACTAAAAACGCTTCATAAACTTTGCGCACATCAGATCGGAAGAGCACACGTCTGAACTCCAGTCACAGCGATAGATCT
>CAZTUZ010000187.1:0-5492 GCA_964617055.1 uncultured Thiothrix sp. | reverse complement strand
CCGAATTTTCCACAATTGCCGTAACTGCCTGTTTTGCGCATAATCGCTCCTGAAATTGATCAACCACTGACTAAGTGGATACCGAAGCCCCGCAACCACGGGGCTTTTTTTATTTTTGGCAGGTACGATATGGGGGATTCAATAGCAGGGATTAGGGGGATTTTACCCAAAATATGGTTTCATCCCCCTATGTTCTTCGTTTAGTCTGTTTTCTTCGATGGGCGGTGCAAGCTGTGTACTAGATTCTGTGCGCAAAGTTCTTTCCATCGGTCTTGGAATGCTGCCTCAGAGATTTTGTACTCTGCACAAAAAAACCGTCGGAACTTTGCCTTTTCCCCTTTTTTGACGGCAAGCGGGTTAATGCCATATTTTGGCAACTCTTCTAAAATAAAATGTTTCTGTAGTTTGGTATTTTGCCGAACATCATTGTTTGAATCTTTTTCTAGCCGTTTTTGATCTTTGAAAGAGGATGACTTGCTCAAGTTAATATAGTTTTGCCAGACATTGGCGCATTTTTTTAAATAAGGACTGTCTTGATTTTCCAACCATGTAACAGGTATTAAAACAGAGGACATTTGAGTTTCTTTCCATGTGCGAGTGGTACGCTTACTCGCTTCATCTGGAGTGTTAGCATCAAAATATAATGCTTCGGATATTTCTTGTAAAAACAAAGAATCGTCCATAAAGCGAAAAGGAAATAATAGAAACGAAATATCAGAAACAGTTAGCGTTGAATATTTTTTGTTATCAAAGTAATCGCCGTGTATAAACGGTAATTCATTGTTGGCAGATTTAAATTCAAGGCTTCTCTTTAACTGCCACTTCCATCCTGTATGCTCTGTAAGAAAGGTTTGATGGAAATAGGGAATATACAGCCAATAAAAACGTTCATCGGCTGTTAGTGCTTCCTCAAAATCGTAGTTATCTTCATTATCATCAAACTTGTTACGCCGCGTGTCTTCGGTCATAATCTGTGTTCCTGTTTAGGGTTTCAAAAGTTCACAGGAAAAATCAAAAGGGAAAGCCGCTAACTTTCCCTTTTTTTGTGCCTGCTATCTGGATTCTACCCGATGTCAGGGCAAAAAAAAGCCGTCTGGTTAGGACGGCAAACCCGAAGGAAACGACGAGTTTTTATTGCGTTAAGCGATATAACCGTTTTCTTTGTAAAATTGTTTCATGCCAAGGGTCACATTTAACCCATTAGCGTGGCGTTTTAAACGTTCTGAAATGGTCAGCAAGAGTGCCACCCATTTGAAACCCAATTTAATGATCATAATTAATTCCTTGCTTGTTTAATAAAAATATTTAGCCCCAAAAATTGGGTTCTTTTCCGCCCACATGCCCTGTGTTGGGCATGGATGACATTTCCAGTTCCCGCAGCGCACGCGGGTCGGGCATCGACAGCTCCTTAATTCGCGCGATTGTTCAACGTTAGTTACGCGCAACTCTGCATTTTGTTTCGTTAATTCTGCGATCTTGTCTTCTAATGCGGTGGGGTTTTGCACGGCTTGCAACACGGCTTGAGCCACCACATCAGCGAATCTTTGCATATCCGCTTGACTCATGTTGATGTTGCCTGCATTGGTCGGCGGTACGGGTGGTACGGTGGTGGTGGGCTGTACAGGTTTGGCTAAGGGCATTTTAAAGGGGAACATGGTGTTTTCCTTTTGGTTCGTTAAGACTTGGAAAAAAGGGTGAATATTGCGGAAATGTTGGCTGGCATACGCCCAACTTTCAGCGTTATTGGTGGCAGTCGTTAAATCTGGCGTAATCGGTTGGGTAATGGTATCCACCAACCCCGCCGCCTTCGCTTCAGCAGCGGTGTACCACGTTTCGGCATTGAGTAACGCTTGCACTTGGTTGGCAGTTTTCCCCATGCGCCGCATGTATTCTGGCAATATGGCTTGTTCGTGCTTAATGAGTATTTCCGCGCCGCGCTGCATATCCTCAGCACTACCCCAAAATTCACCTTGCGCCCGATGAATCATGATTAAGCTGTTTTCGGCGGCTTCGATCACATCCCCCGCCAACATAATGACGCTACCCATACTGAGCGCGTAACCCATGACTTTAACGGTAATGTGCGCCTTGTGTTGTTTTAGGGTGTTGTAAATGGGCAAGCCATCGTAAAAACTCCCGCCAACGGTGTTTAAATACACGGTCATGGTGGCAACATCACCCGCGTTTTGCACATCCATTAGGAACTGCTGAATATTGGCATTCCAACCGCCAATCACCCCATACAGGTAAATATCAGCATGACGACTGGCACTATTAACCGCGATGTTATACCACTGGTTATTTTCAGGTGGTTGTTCAACTATTCGTGTCATTGGTTTTTACCATGTGTTGGGTTAAATAGGCTTTAACCTGTTTTTTATTAAAACGGTAAAAGGTGCGATTCCCTACCGGAATAGCCACGCACGGTAATAATTGCGGTTGTGCTTTGGCGTGACGCAATAAGGTGCTAACGTGCATATTCGCCATTTTTGCCGCCGCCCGTGCCGATAAGTTAAAAGCGGTTAAGTCAACGGGTGCAGCGCGTGATATTTTCGGCTTTTCACTCAATAATAACTTGAGGTTGTTAAGGTGTTTTTTAACACCTACATTTGCATCCAGTTCAAGGGCTTGTTGCAGATAATCCCGCGCCGTTGCTAAATCCAATGGTATCCGTGCTAAACCCCGCGCTTTAAACAGCTTCGCGCTGATCTGGTCGGTAATGTCATAGTCCTCAACCAATGCCGCCAATTCATCCAGTAGGTTTAGGTGGCTGCTGCATGTGCCAGCGTGCAATATCCCATCTGCTATGTCTTCACAGACCAATTCCGCCAGATTGCGGTTGAAATCCCGTGGCGCACTGAATCCCGCATTCAGGGCATAACGTGCCAGCGTTAAACCGCGCCGCCAGTCGCATACGTCCAAATGCCAGACCAATAACCAGACGAATTGCCATTCGGTGTCGGGTTCATCGTCGCCGGACTGCATAACCGTATTTAACCAGTCTTGAAGGGATACCAAGGTTTCCCGCTTTGCCAGATTGCGCCGCGTGCGGCTCTTAATGTGGTTCATGCGGTCAAAATCCATCTTAAAGCGCAATACCCACACATTATGTTCTACTGGCACGGGAATATTGGGAATACGGTCATCTGGCGCAACGGTAGTGGCTGGTGCGGTAGGTGAGGTAACAGACGTTGCCGCCTGCACACTTTGCACCTTATCCGCTATTTTTCGTTGTTGTGCCGCTGGTGATAACATGGCAATTACACCCAATTACCCGCGCCATCCGGCAACAGAATTGCACCATCACGCACGCCAGCAAATTTGCCAAAATCTTCCACCACATAGGCTTCATTCTGCGAACGAAATTCTTCAATGCGGTCACGTTTGGGATTGTCGATAATCGCCCGACGCATCGTACCCAGTTGGTAATAAATGGATAAATTGCTGTAACTGGTCACGATCACCTGACGCGATGGGAAAAACGGTGGCATAACACAAGGTAAACCCGCCACGGTTTGCGCCGCGAACCAGCTTTGTAATGCCTGACGCTCGGTCGGTAAACTGCTGTTACCCAACAAGGTCATGCCGTGCGCTGTCCAAATATCGCGCCCAACCAATACCAATAAGTCATCCGCGCCCTGATGCCATGTATCCAACAAGTTCACAATCATGTCGAAAACCAGCGCGTCTAGTGTGGCGTATTTACCGCCTTGCCCCACTTTCCAAGCGTCGGTATTCGCCACGCCATCACTGTCGTAACCCAATAAGCGTAAGGGTTCAACACTGCGGACTTTCTCAAACCAACCAACGTTTACGTCCTGCAACAGCGGGTTAGACTGACGATCACTTTCTTTTGCTGCATTAGTACCATTGAAGCCGATCATGAGGCGATCACGCGCAATTTGCGTATTCAGATGACTGGCATAAATCTCTTTAAAATTAGCAAGGTGCGCCCAAGCATCCAAGGTTCGATAAGCAAGATGCGTGTCAAAATTCGTTTGCACCGCTTTGTATTCGTCGCCGCGAGTGTCTGCCACATAACGGGTGGTACGCTCTTCAATGGCGGTGTCAGTACGGCTGGCAATTGGCGTGCTAATGCCAATTCCCACACGATCCCCGATCTGTGATACCACCGGAACATGGTTAATTTCTTTTAGGAATTCCGCTCTTTGCGCTTCCCAGCTATAGGCGGTCTGCTGTTTTTCAGGTGAGTAAGACACCATTTCATTTTTCACATCACGCCCATAACCAAGGTAATGCCCTAAAAAATGGGTGTACTCACTAAATTCATGACTGGTCTTCGGTAACATTCAATTCACCCTGTTGGTTTAACATGGTGGTATTGAATCACTAATCAGCATTTCGCATTTTTCGCGCTGCCAATTCCCGCGCTCGGTGTTGACTATTGGGTGTTCATTCGTCGCATTTGTCGTATTTCAAGCCATGTCACAGTGTGACACGTTGTGACGTGTTCAATACCACCCCACAACACGCAAAGCCTTATACAGCGTGCTTTTCAGCCGTTCGGAAGCAGAAACGTTTAAAAAAATGCAAACAAGCGGCAGGCGAGTAGGAGTGAAAACGCTGGGGCGTGAACATCAACACCAACCAGATACAAAAAGCCGCAACGGGTGCGGCTGGGTGGTTGCGGTAACGGGTTGCGGGTTTAGGCGGCTAATAGCGATTCTGCCGGAATCCCAAGGTCTTTGTGCAACCGCTTAATCATGTTCAAGGTGAGTGGACGCTTACGGTTAAGAACCTCATAAACGCGGTTTGATTGTCCAATCATAGGAACAAGGTCTTTCACATCTAACCCGCGTTGTTCCATCGCAAACTTAATTGCCTCAATGGGGTCAGGCGTTGCCATTGGGTAGTGCTCACGTTCCCATGCTTCTACCAATGTCGTTAATATATCCAGCCGATCACCATCAGGTGAACCATAACTTGCCATCATTAAAGTGCTGATCACGTTCAACGCTTCTTGGTAATCTTGTTCGGTACGAATAGGTTTAATATCCATGTGTTAATGCCCTCAAATAGTTTGTGCATCTATCGCGTCGTATTGGCTGTGTGTACCGATGAAGCGGACATACACGACTCGGTAGGGGTAGTTAATCCAAACAATCAAACGGTATTTATTACCTGCAATGTTAAAAACCACACGCCCGTCTCGCAGAATGCTGGCATTACCAAAATCAGCCTTTATGTCGCTAGGTTCTTTCCAATCGGCTTTTAGGACATGCCTATACCATGCCAAGGTTGGCTGAATCGCATCAGCATACTGAGGCGACTGTTCCCAAAAGTGCTTTAAGGTGGATAGTGCGATAATTCTCATGATGTTGATCATAGTCCCGATTTGGGACTATTTCAACGTTAAACACACAAAAAACCGACAGCGTATAACGCGCTGTAAGCCGCGTTTGCAGGGTGGGTAATACGATTGCATGGCTTCCCCTGAAAAAACGGCTTAAAACGCATTCTGATAAGGCTTG
>CAZTUZ010000186.1:0-5525 GCA_964617055.1 uncultured Thiothrix sp. | reverse complement strand
TGCATTATTACTGCGTGAGATGTTGACTCGTTACGGTAAGAACAATATCGGCTTTTTGTGGATATTAGGTGAACCACTTCTGTTTATGTCGACTATCCTGATTCTGGCTATTAATACCCAGATGGATCAGCTCAATTTTGCAATTCCCCTAGCTGCTTTTGCTTTCACAGGTTATTCGGGTGCATTTATATGGCGTGATATTGCCAATCAATGTAAGAATGCTATGCGAGCGAATGCGGGTCTCATGCATCACCGCAATGTAAAGATTCTAGACATTTTCATGTCTAGAATATTGTTGGAATTTCTTAGTAACACGGCTACGTTTATTTTACTCACTATAATATTAGTAAACATGAATCTTATGCATTTTCCAGTTAATACACTCTATGTGATATCTGGCTGGCTGTTATTAAGTTGGTTTGGGAGTGCAATCGGCCTTTGTGTTGGGGTGTTGTCTGAATACTCAGACGTTTTCGGTCGTATATGGGGGGTTTCTACTTTCCCAATTTTTGCCGTATCTGGGGCTGCTTTTCTTGTTGATTGGATTCCAGAGCCTGCTAGGAGCTACTTGTTATGGACTCCTATGATTCATGGCATCGAAATGATGAGACATGGCTTTTTTGGAGATATCATTAGAACTTATGAAGACCCGCTGTATTTAATCACAATTAACCTGTGTCTCACTCTAGTCGGCTTGATTCTTGTTAAAAACTTCAGCGAAGGTCTATTGAATGATTAAACTTACCAATATCAGCAAAGTTTACAAGAGTAGAAATGGATACTATAAAGTATTGAATAACATATCATTTTCACTACAGCGTGGTGAAAAACTGGGTATTTTAGGACGCAATGGTGCAGGCAAGTCGACACTAATTCGCATTATCAGTGGTGCAGATAAACCAACAACAGGCTCAATTGAGCGTTCTATGAGTGTTTCATGGCCACTAGCATTCGGTGGTGCATTCCAAGGTAGCCTAAGTGGGTTAGATAACTTAAAA
This sequence comes from uncultured Thiothrix sp., assembly GCA_964617055.1. GTDB lineage: Bacteria > Pseudomonadota > Gammaproteobacteria > Thiotrichales > Thiotrichaceae > Thiothrix. Next base: position 4,527 of record CAZTUZ010000186.1, on the reverse strand, counting down.
TTCATTTGCCGAGTATATGGCGTAGATTACAAGGATAAAGTACCTTACGTCGATAACTTTAGTGAATTAGGAAAGTTCTTATACGAACCAATTAAAACCTATTCTGCTGGAATGCGCACACGTTTGGCTTTTGCGATTTCCATGTCGATAGAGTTTGATTGTTTCCTAATTGATGAAGTAATTAGTGTTGGTGATAAACGCTTCTATGAAAAATGTCAGCGTGAGTTGTTTGAATTGCGCAAAGACAGGGCCATGATCATGGTGTCCCATCAAATGCAAAATATCAAAAAACATTGTGACAAAGCTTGTGTATTGGTCAAAGGCCATTTATATGAGTTTGATGATATTGCCGAAGCACAACTTCTTTATAACCGAACATCTGCATCGTAAGATTATTTATGAAACATAACATAGCCATTAGCCTATTAGTTGTATCTGTGATTACTGGATGTTCGTCATCATCCCCCTTTAAATACTTGCCATCCAGTGGTGCATCCAATAGCCAGATTGAACAAGCATCTAATAAACAAAGTAACACGAATATTCACCTGATTGATGTAACTGGGGACGTGGTGCAACGTTTGGCCTCTACACAGCGAAAAGCTTCGTTCGCACGGTATTTACCTCAAACCACTAGCAATATCCACGACATTGGTACGGGTGATATTCTGGAAATTTCTATTTGGGAAGCACCACCTGCTACCTTGTTTGGTACATCGACTATTAGCCCTCAAAGCTCTTCCTCTTCTCAGGTAACTGCACTCCCTGAACAAATGGTCGCAGCGGATGGCATGATTCAAGTCCCCTTTGCTGGAAAAATTTTAGCGGCGGGCAGAACACCACAACAAATTCAAGATGCTATCGTCAAAGAGCTCACAGGAAAAGCGCACGATCCGCAAGTATTGGTACGCGTAAAAAGTAATGAAAGTTCCAACGTGACGGTTGTTGGCGAAGTGAATCAGAGCCAAAGTATCCCACTTACCTCTAAAGGGGAACGTTTACTTGATGCGATTGCATCAGCGGGGGGGTCACGCCAACCTATTGATAAACTGATGGTTCAAGTTACTCGTAATTCCCAAGTGTTAAGTATGCCACTGGAACAGGTGACACAAGAGCCAGAGCAAAATATTCCCCTCGCTGCTGGCGATGTCATTACCCTGATTCACCAGCCATTGAGTTTCACCGTTTTAGGGGCTGCGGGTAAAAATGCTGAAGTCGACTTCGAAGCTAAAGGTATTTCTTTGACCCAAGCCTTAGGCAGAGCGGGTGGTGTGCTAGACGCTCGTACAGATGCTCATGGTGTGTTTGTCTTCCGTTTTGAAGAACCTTACGCACTTGCTAATGATGCAAAAAACTTACCGCGTAATTCGGAAGGAAAAATACCAGTTGTTTATCGTCTAAATTTAGAAGACCCAACAACCTTCCTAATTGCACAAAACTTCCCAATGAAAAATAAAGACGTGCTCTATATTGCTGATGCACCGTCGACTGAGCTTCAGAAGTTTTTAGGCATTTTGACATCTTCACTTTACTCAATTGATCGAGTCATCAACATCGGAAATTGATTTGTTTCGAAATAGTAAGACTATCTAGGGCAAGTACATAAGAGACTATAACTATTTGGCTTCCATCAGAATTACCCTCTAAGGCTCTCAATAGAGCTTTTTATATTCAAATTATTATACTTTCTATGCGTTTCCATAATATATTTTTAATTTAATTTGGAAAAATTTTATGTCAGCATCAACAGATACAAAAGAGAAACAAGTCCATTCAGTATCATCAATCACAGAGTTCCAAGGATTCATTGAGCAAATTTCAGGAGGTTTTGCTATAGGTTGGGCAGCTAATATGCTTGATTCCGAAGCAATCAATGTTGCTATCGTCACTGCAGACGAAAGAAAAATATTAGGGCACGGTATAGCAAATAAATTCAGAGCTGATCTAAAAGAAGCAAATATTCACGATGGTTTTCATATGTTCACTATTCCTATTCAAGGGGACTTAGGTAAAAACACAGAACTCTTGTTAATTGATATTAATTCAGATCAGATTATTTCAATTGAACCATTTTTACTGAAGTCACCCGAACAGTATTTCTGGGTTACTATGGATTGTGTTCGCGATAATAATTGTATTGAAGGGATCCTCAACTCAGACAAACCAATTGGTTCTCAAAAACTACAACTATTTGTAAATGGAGAGCAAGTTGGTGAACATTATTTAAATTCAGAAAAAATCTCAGTTTCGTTTAAAGTTAGTGTATCCCCCAAGCTAATGAATCAAGAAGAACACCTCTTCGTAGCAACATTAGCAGGATATCCATTAGCAGCAGGTTTTCAAACCTTTGTTATGTCTCCTATCATGACACCATGGGAATATTTGAAAGACAGTCATCACCGACCAAGTCTCGCAAGTATTTCCGCACACTCCAGTCGTCGATATGACTCAATTCGCTACCACTTAGATGCTTTTTCTAAAAATCAGGGATTTTTATCTACAAAAGATTTACATATTGTCCATGACATAGTAGTAACATCTTCGCTTAATAGAAAGACTTTCCCAAAGTTTTCCCTCCCCAATTTTCCTGATCCAATATTCTCTATTATTATTCCAGCCTATAATAAATTTGAACTAACCTACCACGCCATTGCATCTGTTGCACTTGCATACAATCAGTGTAGTTATGAAGTAATACTTGCTGATGATAACTCCACAGATAAAACTTCGGAAGCTGAAGATATTATTGAGAATTTAGTTATCTCTCGCAACACAGAAAATCTCCGTTTTTTGAAAAATTGCAATAAAGCGAGTAAATTAGCACGGGGTAGATATATCGTATTTCTCAACAATGACACGGAAGTAAGTTCTTTTTGGTTAGACGAATTGTACAAAGTGCATTCAGAAGACGATACTGTAGGTCTTACAGGTTCCAAATTATTAAACGAAGATGGTACTTTACAAGAAGCGGGCGGCATCATATGGGGTAATGGGCAACCTTGGAATGTTGGACGTAATGCTAATCACCTACAACCAGAATTCAACTACCGTCGAGAAGTGGACTATATAACGGGGGCTGCTATGTGTATCCGCCGAGATATTTGGGAAAAAGTAGGGCACTTTAGTGAAGAACTAGCTCCTTGTTATTATGAAGACCCAGACCTTGCTTTTAAGGTAAGAGCTGCAGGCTATAAAACAGTTTATGTACCGCACTCTGTTGTTATTCATTTTGAAGGCAAAAGTCATGGAACGGACGTAACAAAAGGGCTAAAACGCTACCAAATTATTAATGAGAGTAAATTTCGTGCTAAGTGGTTTAAGGATTTCCGAAACAACGGAACTGCCAGTTCAGAAAATGAAATGCTAGAAAAAGATCGTAACGTTACTCAACGTATTATGGTAATTGACTGCACTACACCATCACCGGATAAGGATGCAGGGGGATACGCGATCTACCAAGAGATGCACATGATGCTAACCCTAGGTTTCAAGGTAACATTCGTACCAGATAATGTTGCCTACATGGGAAAATACACAGATAACCTGCAAAAAATGGGGGTTGAAGTGCTATTTGCACCCTTTTACACCTCTACACGTGATGCAATAACCCGCCGCATTAAGGAGATGGATGGAGTTTATATTGTTCGCTACGATATAGCCGAACGGTACATCGACCAAATACGTAATCAAAGTAAGGCAAAAATTTTATTTAATAACTGTGATTTACATTTTCTACGGGAATTGAGATCACACCTTATTAACGGTTCTGACATATCACCAGCACTTCAAACGCGTGAACGAGAATTAGGAGTTATCAGAAAAGCTGATGTTATTTTAACATATAACGAAACTGAACAAGCTGTTATCCTCTCCCACAATTTAAAAATAGATAATATTTTTAAATGCCCATGGATTCTCAGTAAGAAAAATAAAGGATTATCTTTCGAAGATCGGAAAGGTATTGCATTCTTAGGTGGCTTCAATCACACACCGAATCGTGAGGCGGTTAAGTTTTTGATTGAAGAAATAATGCCAAAATTAGCAATAACTCAACCAGACATCACATTATTTGTTTACGGAAGTCGTATGCCTGAAGAATTCACTGAATGGTCAAATGATAATGTGAAGATGATTGGTTTTGTAGAAAATTTGGATGAGGTGTTCCACCGTCATCGAGTATTTGTTGCACCATTACTATCAGGTGCTGGTATCAAAGGCAAAGTTCTAGAATCAATGGCCTATGGTTTACCATGTGTACTTACTGATATTGCTGCGGAAGGCACTGGATTAAGTCACAATATTAGCGCATTGTTTGCAAATGATGCTCTTGCATTTGAGAATTCGATTAAAAAACTTTATTCAGACAAAAAAATATGGGATAAAATTGCTGAGAATTTAGCAACTATAGTTGAGACAAACCATTCACTCATTCACGGAGTTAGTGAATTCAAAAAAATTTTTTCATACGCGGGTATTTACTCAGCAAGATAATACTAATCTCATCAACGAATAGTAATCCCCTCCGAC
>CAZTUZ010000185.1:0-5535 GCA_964617055.1 uncultured Thiothrix sp. | reverse complement strand
GCTCTTCCGATCTTACCTTGCCTTGCAAATGCTCACGCATATTTTCCACATGGAAACGTTGAATATGTACTGGGTTTTCTACAAATAGACATTGTTTGCCATCGGCATTATCCAGTTGCAGATTATCATCATTAAATACCGCGAATTGAATATGACCGTGGCTACCCCAAATATCCACTTGATCATGGCGAGTGTGACAACCGAAATGCCAACTTCCAGTACCCGTTACCCCGTTGTTATGCAGCCAACACGCGCTAATAGCATCTTGAGCCGAATACAAACCTTGCTGATTACGACTAATGCCGTTTACGTTGCAAATATTACCCAGTAGGTATGTGAATAAATCCAATCCGTGGCTGGCTAAATCATCAAAATAACCAGCAGGAGCAATGGCAGCATCAGTACGCCATTGGTAAACTCCGGCTTTATCCAATGGCGACGGTGTGCGTGTATATGCCCAATGAATGTGGCGCACTGTACCGATTTTCCCTGCCTCCAACCATTGCTTGATTTGGTTAAAACGCGGTAATGAACGTCGATAATACGACACAAATAATGGCACATCCGCTTGTTGAAATGCCGTCACAATTGCCAAACTATCGGCATAACGTGGTGCGAGTGGTTTTTCAATACAACACGGTTTGCCTGCGGCGGCGACTTGCAATGCGTATGCACGATGACTATCCGGCGGTGTTGCAATGTATACAGCATCGATTCGTGGATCATGAATCAGCACATTCGCATCTGTAACATGCTGCGCAACACCGTGGCGGCGTGCATATTCACGAACGTTACGGCTATCTCGCCCCATAACCATAGCAAGTTCAAACCCCTGCGTTTGCTGGTAGGCTGGTGCGCTTTTAACCTCAGTAACACTCCCGCAACCAATCATGCCCCAGCGAATTGGCTGAGACATAGCGAACAATTCTGTCATGAGTTACCCTCGAACATTACCCCATTGCCACTTGGCTGCTGCGCTGCTTGCGGTCATTCACATCGCGCTGCCACATAAGATAGGCAAACAATAACAAGGATGTGTGAAATAAAACGCCACAGGTAATAACCACCTCCCCAGCAATTGGACCAATAATCGCTCGCTCAAACAACTCGTGGAAATGTTGCAAAGGTGTGGGATGAATTGCCAACTTGCCATAATACGCAACCGCCTGCACCCCCAAAACCCAAGCGTAATTACGTCGCAAGCGTCGCCCAACCGCACGCGGCAAACTAATGTGATGATGCGGTTTGCAATAATCGTTAGCCAGCATCTCATTCCAGCCGTTTAAATGCACACCTTCTCCGCGCAACATCGGCGCGTAAAATTCGCGCTCCATGTGCCGCGCCCGCGCTCGCCACACATTGAAATAGCGGTAACGGTGCGCTTCAAATAACAAGAAAACGCAAATCAAGAACCCTACCAATATCAACGGCAATGGCGACGCATCCTTGCCCGCAAAGGTAATCGAAAAGGCTAAACCCGTCGTCACCACCGCCCAGTTTGTCGTGTTATCCAAGCGCGTGCGCCACACCGTCGAGCGGTACACCTCACCGCGATACAAATGTGCAATCGCTCCCAATTCGGCAGCCGTAAATTCCCGCGCCGGAGTCGGTTTTGTCGTTGATGGTTGCTTATCCATTGTCAGTTTTTTGTGTTATTGACGTTGTTGTCACTCCTCCAACGCCACCATGACACAAAACCCTGCCATTTCACCACCGCTAATGCTGCGGGAAAGCACTAGCTACAAATGCCGTTTGGTTTTGCGCGTGGCAATCGCTTCGAGCGGGTTATCCGGCCACGGGTGTTTGGGGTAACGCCCTTTCATGTCTTTTTTGACAGCGTGGTAAGAAGTGCGCCAAAAGCCCGCGAGGTCTTGGGTAATTTGCAACGGTCTGCCAGCGGGGGACAGCAAATGCACGAGCAGCGCGACATTGCCGTGCGCAATCGTTGGCGTGTGTTGGCAACCGAACATTTCCTGCAATTTGACCGCGAGTATCGGTGGGTTTTGGCGGTAATCAATGGCAATGCTGTGACCGGATGGCACGTCCACGCATTCGGGCGCGAGTGTTGCCAAGCGTTGTTGCATCTCCCACGGCAGTAATGCCGCCAGTATCGCGCTGAGATCGAGTTTTTTGAAATCGTTGAGGGTATTCACATCATCCAAATACGGCGCAAGCCACGTTTCCAAATTGGCGAGTAAATACGCTGGACTCACATCAATCCACGGCTGATCGGGTTCGAGGCGGCGCAATAAAGTCACCCGCGCACACCATTGTTCGTGCTCGGCTCGCCACGGTAATAATTCCAAGCCTTGTTTGCGGATGAATGCCACCAGTGCCGCGCTTTTGGCTTGGCGTGGCACATTCGCTAGGGCTTTGCGCCGCCACACCAACGCGCCGATTTTGTGCTGCTGTTCGGCAATGAAACGCCCTGCTTTGCTGTCCCATTCCACCACGGTTTGCTCGCACACCAGCGCGGCTAAGGCACTGCTGAACAGGGTTTCATCCAACGCCACCGCTGCACGGATCACGTCGCTGTTACCGCCGCTGCTGCTGACTTCCGCCACCACCAACCACGGCTGTTGTGCCAAAGCGTGCGGTTGAGCAAATGCCGCGCTGCGCCCATTCGCCAATTGGTAGCCACCGGAATGCCGCCGCCGTGCAATGCGGTCGGGATAAGCGCACGCTAACAAGTAACCGTGACTTTGCGCCGCTGGCAGTAAAAAACTCACACCCGCTGGCAAGGTTTGGCTGCGGGTTTGCGCGACAAATTGCTGAGCTAATTGGCGCGTGCGTTGCAACCAGCCATCTTGCGACGCGGGGCATTTCACCTGACCAGCCAGCATGTCCAAGCGTTGACTAAGGTCGGGATTATCGGTAAACGGGGAACGTTCGCTGAGTAAACTGGCAAGATTCGCCGCCGTCGCTAGTTGTCCACTTTGTGCACCACAGATCAATAAATGCGCCAAACGCGGATGCACGGGTAAATTCGCCATTGCTTGCCCGTGCGTGGTCAAGATTAAGCCCGCGCCTTGGCGTGTCACCGCCCCCAAACTTGCCAGCAAATCCACCGCTTGTTGCCACGCCCCGCTGGGCGGTGCGTCAATCCACGTCAATTCCGCCGGATTGTCCACGCCCCACTGCAACAGTTGCAATGCCAAAGGTGCAAGATCAGCGCGTAACATTTCCGGCGTGGTGTGCGCGGCGAGTTGTTCTTGCTGACTTTCCGACCACAAGCGGTAACACGTTCCAGCGGCTAAACGCCCTGCACGTCCGGCACGTTGCGTACTAGCAGCGCGGGAAATGCGTACTGTGTGCAACCCCGTCATGCCTGTGTTGGGGTCGAAACGCGCTTCACGCACTTGCCCCGCATCCACCACGACGTGAATGCCGTCGATGGTCAAACTGGTTTCGGCGATATTAGTAGCCAGCACCACTTTATGTTCACCAGCGGGTAACGGCGCAATCGCTTGCTGCTGTTCGTCGAGGCTGAGATTGCCGTACAACGGGAATAACCGCACGTCGCGTAAACGTTGTTCGCGCAACCAATCGCCCAAGGCTTCAGCCGTGCGGTGAATGTCGCTTTGTCCCGCTAAAAACACCAACACGCTGCTGTCGGGGTGAACGGTCAGTGCGTGACGTACCGTTGTCACCACACGGTCGACCAGCCGTTCGTGCGGTTGTGCTGCGGCGGTGTAACGCATCTCGACAGGGAAGGTACGCCCTTCACTGCGAATCAGCGGCGCATCGCCCAGCAAACGGGTAACAGCGGCACTGTCCAACGTTGCCGACATCACCAGCAGTTTCAAGGGATTGTCAGCTTCGCGGAACAGCTCGCGCCCTTTCAGGCACAAACTCAGGGCAAAATCCGCGTCCAAACTGCGTTCATGAAATTCGTCGAAAATCACCAAACCCACACCCGCTAACGCAGGGTCTTGCTGCAACAAGCGGGTTAGTACGCCTTCGGTAATGACTTCGATACGGGTGTGACGGCTGATTTTGTGCTCCAAACGCATCCGATAGCCGACGGTTTGCCCCACGCTTTCGCCCAAGGTTTGCGCCATGCGGTGAGCACACGCCCGCGCAGCAATGCGGCGTGGTTCGAGCAGCAAGATTTTTTGCCCCGCCAACCACGGCTCATCCAACAATGCCAACGGGACGCGGGTCGACTTCCCCGCCGCAGGCGCAGCTTCCAAAACCGCCGCGTGGTGGGTGCGTAAAGCCTGTTGCAGGTCGGGTAACACCGCATCAATCGGGAGGGAATGATTCATGAAAAATAAAAACGCTCAGCAATTGCAATGCTGCAAGATAAATCAATCACCACCGCCACCACAACCAGAACCGCAAGAATCGCCACCGCTATCGGAATCACCACCGCACCCAGAACCGCCACACCCACCACAACCAATGTGACTGGCACAGTATCCTGTTCCTTGGCTGGTCATGCAGTTCAGTGAATATTGGAAACCGTCGGGAATATCCAAACGCATATCCAACAAAAATAATAACGGTAAATGTTTGGGTTTTAAGGGGTTAAGGCGTTCACGATGACACGATAATCGCCACGCCACTTTAATGCCGTTCTGTGCTTGTGTCGGTGCGGTCATTGCCTCAGCGGGAACGTGATGCAAAAACCGCCCCAAAGCCTGCTGACAAAATTGCTGGTATTGGCGCGTAAACAAAATAAACTCGTGCCACGCAACATCAACCGCTTGCGATGGCATTGATACCATACGACGTTTTCCAGCTTTATTACACAGGTGAAAATACACCTTTAACCCTTGCAATACATCGTCAATGTCTTGCTTTTGCAAGTGTGGGTAACGCTCTTGCAAACGTACCCGCACTGTACGCGGGAAATGATAACGATTGATGTATTGAGTGCGCCGCATCACCGCCACCCATCGCCATGCAAACCACGCAATTCCCATAAATAACAGTAATAGCAGAAAGATCGACATAAACACCATCCGCCTTATTATCATGATTGAATGGCGGCATCGTGACGTATTCCCCCTACAGGTGCAAGTGAAGCAAACGCATAACCCAAGCCGTTTGTCGACTTGGGCATGTCGTGCATTACGCCGCTTGTGCGGGGGCAAAACCTGCTGCCACCAATAAATCACTGACGCTGTAATCCAGCAGTTCAATCCCCTGCCGCGCACAGTAACGCTTTTCCTTGTCAGTCGGGTTTGGCAATAATGCCCAACCTTTGGGTTCATCCGCCGCGTAGGTAATGTCCGACATCACCATTCGTTCGGTATCGCGCTGGAAACGCATTCCCACAAACAGGTATTGTTTGGCTTTACGGTATTCTTTGAGAAAATCGGGAATCGCAAAACCGCCCATTAATTCGGTAATGTAATCAACGTAATCCGCATCGGAAGCAATGTACACTGCATCAGGTCGCGGGCTACCCATTGGCTTGAATAAAATCGGTAACGTAGGGTTGACTTCTTCCTGCGTGATTTCCCGATAACCACCACTCCCCGTGTATTCGTTAATGGTAAAGCGATAGTTAAAGATATTTATGGAACC
>CAZTUZ010000184.1:0-5586 GCA_964617055.1 uncultured Thiothrix sp. | reverse complement strand
CAGTCGGTAGAGCAGGGGATTGAAAATCCCCGTGTCGGCGGTTCGATTCCGTCCCCGGCCACCACTAAATTCACGATTACCCCCTTAGCCCGCGAGAAGTGGGCTTTCTTTTGCCAGAGCATCGATTATTTTCCCCGTTTTACGTCTTTTTCCATACATCATCGTGTATGATGGCTTCCGTATGCACTTATTTCAATACTAATTTCAACGCTGATGCGGAGTAGCACAATGGAACAGTTCACATCTCAGGGAGAGCAAGCGATCCGTGATTTGGCTTATCGTTATGGTCTGAGTCAAGATGCGGTAGTAACCATGCTGTATGCGGTACAACGTGGCAATGGCACGATGGCTCAATTCAGTCATCCCGAATTGGGTGGTATGGGGCAGTGGATGCAAGGTGGCATGACAATGGTGGGCGATATGTTCAACCAAAGTCTTAAGTTTACTGTTGATAATTTGTGTAATGACCTTGCGCGTTTGTTGCAGCAGGGTAATGTTTGGCAACCTGTTGCGCCCGTGTCTTATGCCAATACCGTTGGTAACTATCAAGATGGGCAGTGGTGGTCATCATTAGGGCTGGGCTATCCGAGCACTTCGGGGGCGCAAAACGATTCGGCGTATGCTTTTTTTCCTGCTCAACAACGTCTGGCTATTAAGCAATATGGTGTGATTACCGTGTACAACAGCCTTGATCATCACATTGGCGGTGTTTCCCAGCAGCAAGGCGGTATGGATAGCATGACCTTTACCAGCCAATACGGGACTATGCGACTGAGCGATTTGCCTGTTGTCAATGTGATTCGCTGAGTAATTGGTGAATAATACTGCGGTTTTACGTTACAAAAGGAACGATTATGTCAGCAGATAATGGTTTGGAACTGATCAGCTTTAAGGTGTGCCCGTATGTACAGCGTTCAGTAATCGCGCTGAATCTCAAGGGTGTGGATTATAAGCTCACCTATGTAAACCCCCACGAACCGCCTGAATGGTTTAAGGATGTCTCACCGCTAGGTAAAGTGCCTGTATTGGTGGTGAAGGGTCGTCCGGTATTTGAATCAGCGGTGATTCTGGAGTATCTGGATGAAGTGTATGAACCGCGTTTGCATCCGGCTGACCCGTTAGAAAAAGCGGTACATCGAGCGTGGTTTGAATTTTGTTCCGATTTATTAGGGCGTTTATTCCGCCTGCAAACCAGTAAAGAAGAAGCCGCGTTTAACGAAGCGCGGGAATCCTTGCAACAAGGTTTGCAGCGTTTGGAAACGGTGATTGCAGCCGACGTGCCATTCTTTGCGGGGTCGCAGTTCCATTTGGTGGATTGCGTATACGCGCCATTATTCATGCGTTTGGATTTGTTAGCCAAACATTATGGCATTGTTTTTACTTACAATGCGCGGGTACAAGCATGGCGTGAGGCATTGTTGGCAATGCCTGCCGTGCAACAGTCTGTTGCGGAAGACTTTGAAGCAGCCTTCCTCAACTTCTTAGCAGGGTTTAATGGTTTCATTCAAACTTATAAAAAGCCGTGATCGTATTCCCACATCACGGTTTTTTGCTTATTTATCGCTGCTTTTAGCAGTTGAATCAACGGGTAAGCACGCACGTTAGTGCTTACCTTTTGACATTCTTCGTTATCTTCTGTCGTCGTTTTCGGTACTGGAGCTTGTGCTTGCAGAGCTTGTTCGAGCTGTTGCAAGGCTGCCGGAATATCTTCTGCTCGCAGTGCGCTAGGCACTGTCCCGCTGTGCCCCATCATTTTCAGTAATGTACTGGCATCTTTTTCAAACATGGAGACGCTTGCGCCCGCTGGGCTGGTGAATTTAATCATCATGGGTGTTCCTCGTCATTATTTTCGGTGGAAAGTTTAACTGTAACGCTTTGTGTTGCAGGCTGCTATCCGTGCAATTGTGTAAGAAATAAGGATGTTATAACGTTCATCCATAAATTACTTGACGCTACCTATCAAATGGGAATAAATTCCCATTCATGGATAAGACATTACGTTTAGCTTTCTATCGCATTGTGAAAACACTGATGCGCATTCTCTATCGTAAGGGAGTTGCGTTAGGTGACTTTTCGCACCTAGTAAAGCAGGCGTATGTGGAAGTGGTAGAACAGGAATTGGCGAAAAGCGGTGAGCGTGTTACCACTTCACGGATTGCGGTGATTACTGGTCTGACACGCAAGGATGTCGCGGTTTTGCGGCAACGGGAAACGGCTGAACCCAAACCGCGATTTAACCGCAGTTTGCGTGTGATCAACGGGTGGTTGCATGATGCGGCATTCCAAGATGCTGCGACAAAACAGCCAGCTAAATTGCCATTTCGCGGTAAATCAGGCAGTTTTGAGCATTTGGTGCAGCGTTATAGTGGGGATATGTCGTGCTTTGCGATGTTAGACGAGCTAAAACGGGTGCAAATGGTGCAAGAAACGGCAGATGGTCTGGTTGAGCTGTTGCACACGGTTTACATTCCACAGGGTAACGAAAGCGAAAAGTTGCAGTTGATGGGTAATGATGTCGCTTTGTTGGTTTCTACCATTGATCACAATATGACGGCTGATGACCCACGGGAACTGCGTTATCAGCGTAAAGTGAGTTACAACAATTTACCCGCAGAGGTGTTGCCTGCCTTTCGGGAGTTCGTCAAGGAAGATGCTCAAGCTGTATTAGTGCGGTTTAATGCGTGGCTGTATCAGCATGACCGTGATAGTAACCCCGATGTGCAAGGAACAGGGCGAATGCAGGCGGGGGTTGGCATTTATTACTTTGAACAACCCGTCGTAGAGGAACAAACGGTGTCAGCGATACAGGAGTCAGCCGATGCGGATTAAAGGATCGTTGGCAGTGGTGTCAGCCGTACTGAGTGGGTTTTTACTTGGTAGTTGTGTGGATGATACGTTGTACTTGGCGGAAGGCGGTATGACCGGAACTGGGATTTCCGCAGGACGTATCACTGGGTTCGGTAGCATTTATGTCAATGGTGTGCGTTATAACGTTGATCAGGCTGCATTCTATCGTGATGGTGAAGTAGCGGGTGGTCAAAGCGATTTCCACATTGGTGAATTTGTTACGGTGACAACCAGTAGTGCCAGCAGTAGTGATAGTACGACCTCGGTAGCGGCACAGGTAAGTTTTGACAGTTTGATTACGGGCGCGGTCACAGCTATTTCTGCTGACGATCAGAGCTTGGAAGTCATGGGGCAAACGGTTACGACTGATGAATTAACAATATTACACGGCATGACGCAATTGACAGATTTAGTGCTGGGTAATGTGGTGGAAGTGTCGGGTGTCCGCAATGCAGAGGGGGTGATTACCGCTTCTAGCATTAAGCTGGTACAAGCGACTTATCCGAATGATGGCTCATTGCTGAAATTAGAAGGCAGTGTGCAGGATTTGTTGGCGGAGCAACAATCCTTCCGGCTGGGCAATTTAACGGTTGATTACTCCACAGCCCAGTTGGAAGGCTTTTTATCCCGCAGTTTAGCCGATGGGGTTTACGTTGAGGTCGAGACGCAACAAGCTTTGCAGGGCTTGGTGTTGATCGCCAGCAAGGTGAAACTCAAATCAGGTAAATTGGACTTTCCGCAAAATGCGCGGATCGAGTTGGAAGGTGCGGTAACGACCATTGAAACGAATAGCGATACCAGTAGCCGTTTTACCCTGAATAATCAGGTGATTGTGACCGATGCGAATACCCAATTCATGGGAATGTCAGCGGCAGATATTGTGTTAGATGCTTTATTGGAAGTCGAGGGATACATCAATAGCCTCGGTGAATTACAGGCCAGTCGCGTTGCAGCGCGGCGACCAGCACCGAACGATAATCACGATCAGCGTTTGGCTGGGCAGATTACGGCTATTGATTACAAAGCAAAAACCCTAGTTGTACAAAGTTATACGCTGGTGGTTGATAACGCTAGCATGTTACTAGATGGTCGTGATGACCAGCGGCAGATCATGCAGGTGACACGCTTTGAAGCATTGAGTGTTGGTCAATATGTCGAAGTCAAAGCCATTTTGCAAAACGATGGCACATTACGAGTTTTACGCTTAGATGTTGATGGAAATCCTCGCAAACGCTAACAACATCTGGGCGTTAAACAGCTATGCGCACGTCCGCAACGCCCTAGCGGGCGTGCAAGTAGCAAAAAAACCCAGTGTTGCAGCACTGGGTCACAACATACTTACCCAAAGAGGTAAGTCTTCTGAAAACTTGTTTTGAGAGTCTATAGTCATGAATAACAAATTAACATTGACTTGTTTGGCATCCGCTATGTTAGTGGCAGTGGCGACAACTGCTTCTGCTGGTACAAAAGCCCTGTCCGAATACGATACCAATGGTGATGGCGTTGTGACCTCTGCCGAAATCACTGCCGTGAAAACGGCGGATTTCAATACCGCAGATGTGGACACCAGCGGCAGTTTGACCCTCGCTGAGTATTTGAATTTAGAATCCACCGTGCAAACTCGCCGTATCAGTACTGCCTTCAAAAATCTTGATACTGACAGCAGCAGTGGCATCTCACTGGCAGAGTTTACCGCCAGTACAACCAGCACAACCACAACTTACCTCACAAACGTCTTCAAACTAGCGGATAAAGACGCTGACTCTGCGTTGAGTTTAACAGAATTTACCGAATTGCAAAGCAAAGGTGCAAGCTCCGGCGTGTGGGAATTTGCACGCATGGACACCACTGTCGACCAATTATTGTCTTTGGCTGAATACACGGCTGTGCCTGCTGCACCCAGTGGCACAGATAAAGGCGGCAAGGGCGGCAAACGTTAATGAAACAAGCCACCCATAAGTTAATGATCCGACATTGAGTTAGGGTGGCTTATTCTTCTGGCAGTTCGTTAATCTGATAACGTTAATGGACTGCCTTTATTGCTAATGGGTAACATATTGGGGGTTGGTAATGCAGAAATTAGGAAACACTTCTCCATCAATTCTGAGAAACATAAGAAAGAACATGGTTGATAAGGATAATTTAGTTGTCAATGATAGGCGCAACCTATTGAAATGGATTGGTATTGGCGCAGCATTGAATAGTTCATGGTTATTAGCGGCGTGTGGGGGGACTTCTAGTACATCTTCAACGAGCGTTTCAAGTACTGGTTCAACAACTTCTGGCAGCAGTTCTACGACAACAACTTCGGGTACTAGCGGTTGCACATTAATTCCATCCGAAACACAAGGACCTTACCCATTATTATCGGTATTAAGCAATACGGCAATGGTGCGTAATGTAATTACGGAGAGTAAAACAGGATTACCCCTAACGGTTATTTTGAAACTGGTGAATGTTAATAATAGCTGTGCTCCCATTACGAATGCTTCAGTGTATTTATGGCATTGTGATAAGGATGGTGTTTATTCCGGTTACAGCCAGCCTAGTATTAATACTGTAGGACAGACATTTCTACGCGGTATTTGGCCTGTTGATGCCAATGGCGAAGTTACGTTTACAACTATTTATCCAGGTTGGTATAGTGGACGTATTACTCATATCCATTTTCAAGTTTATTTGAATGGTAGTACCTCAGTTGCTACCGTTACTTCGCAAATCGCATTTCCTCAAGAGACT
>CAZTUZ010000183.1:0-5603 GCA_964617055.1 uncultured Thiothrix sp. | reverse complement strand
GTGGTACTAAGCTGACGAAAGTAGCGCAATAGTTGTTTTTCTGCTTTTGAACCGGAAACTGGAATCGTAGGTAACATAGAGTGGTGAAATAAGCCCTAAGGGAAATCGGTCTAGCTTAGCATAGGCCGAAGAACTGGGGTACGGCAGTTGCGCCGTACCCGATACAGATGCCGCCTTGAGAATCAAGACTTAAGCATGTTTTTTCAGATTCTCACAATAAGTACGGGCAAATTCTAGCAGTTCTTCCATTGCGCGAACTTTGAATTTTTGACGTTGGCGAACAAATGAAAAGTCACGGGTCAATGGTGGGTTAAGTGGTACGGAAACCAATGTGCCTAGCTTCAGCTCTTTGGAGATGCTTGCGCTGGAGACAATGGATACGCCCATACCTGCTTCAACTGCACCTTTAACGGCTTCGGGGCTGCCTAATTCCAAGCAAGTATTCATACCGTGCTTGTCCATGCCTTGGCCGTACATGTAGTCTAGAATGACTTCACGCGTGCCTGAGCCTTCTTCGCGACAGATAAACGGAAACTCCATGATTTCTTTCAGGGTAACGCTGTCTTTGCCTGCCAGTGCGTGGTTAGGTGGAACAATCAAAACGAGATCATCTTGGCGGCATACTTCCACCAGCAAGTTTTTATTATTGACTAACCCTTCGACAACCCCAAGATCAATGACGTTGTTTTCAACCATTGAAACGATGCCTTCGGTATTAGACACACGCAAACGCAAGCGAACATCTGGGTTCTTCGCGTTAAATTCACCTAGCAACGATGGCAGCATGAATTCAGAAATGGTAGTGCTTGCACCAATGGTCAGTGAACCGCTGATGTCATCTGTCATTTCGCGAATAGCGTTTTCCATTTCGCTGTATTGCTCGAAGATTTTTTCGGCATACTCAAACACGATGCGACCCGCTTCGGTCAGGGACACCCGATTATGTGTGCGGTCGAATAAACGTGTATCAAATTGATCCTCCAATTGACGAATCTGGAAAGTCACCGCAGGTTGTGTCATGTGCAACACTTCAGCCGCTTTGGTGAAACTTAACAGTCGCGCCACTGCATGAAAGACTTGTAATCTTCTATCAGCCATATGCTTACCTATTCTCCTTGTTGAACATCGTCCAGCACAAGCAAACTGACAGAGTCCCCTGATCTCTGTGCAACTCATCTATCACTGGATATTCCATGTTAATTTATACATCCAAAAAAATTATCCAAAAAAAGCCCATCTACCGGCCTTATGTTCATACAAAGCATAGAACAATTTGCGAATAATGGCGGCAGGTAGATTAAATAAGGCTCAATTTTTGACAAACGGTATATTTCAACCTATCAAGTGTAGGCTTTATTTTCCCAATTTAGTTGTATCACTGGATTGTTCTGGGGATATTTTTTGATTGCCTGGGATTCGCGGGTCGTCATCGTCCATGAGAATACGATGAGCGGGGCCTTCGAGGTCATCGTATTGACCACTTTTTACGGTATAGATAAAAGCGATTGCCACCACAATCATGACTCCAATTGCGATTGCAATTAGTACATACAAAGCGTCCATCAGCTTGCATCCTCACCAAAAACGGCACAGTATAGCACTAACCACCTAATTTTTCAGGCGTAGTGCGTTGAGAACCACGATCAGCGAGCTGGCAGACATGCCGATGGCGGCCATCCACGGCGCAATAATGCCACTGGCTGCCAAGGGAATTGCGAGCAAGTTATAGGCTATTGTCCATGCAAAGTTCTGTTTAATAATGGTTTGCATTCGGCGTGCTGTCTGTACAGCGAATGGTAGCTGGTGCAGGTTTTCGGACAAAAGCACCATGTCTGC
This sequence comes from uncultured Thiothrix sp., assembly GCA_964617055.1. GTDB lineage: Bacteria > Pseudomonadota > Gammaproteobacteria > Thiotrichales > Thiotrichaceae > Thiothrix. The sequence continues at coordinate 3,767 of CAZTUZ010000183.1, read as the reverse complement.
ACTGGCTTGGGCGAGGTGTGAACCGCTGCCCATTGCGATGGAAACAGGAGCACCCGCTAATACGGGCGCATCGTTGACCCCATCGCCAACCATTGCCACGATTTGTCCTTGGCTTTGTAAGTGTTTGAGGTAAGCTAGTTTACCATCGGGTAATTGCCCGCCCAATGCGTGAGGAATGTGCAATTGCGTTGCAACGTGGCTGACAACGCTGGGGGTATCGCCGCTTAACAATGTGACATCAATGCCAAGTGCTTGCAGCTCCTGCACAATACTGGCTGCTTCAGGACGGAGTTGATCCGCTAAGGCCAGACGTGCTAGCCAACCTTGTGTTGAGCCAAGGAAGATTTGCGAATGCCCCGAGTCAATCGGATCAGTGGTAACTGCCAATGGTGTACCCGTGATTTCTTGAACAAAAGAGGGCGTGCCAATGCGGTATTCTTGACCTTGCCAAAATCCTTTAACGCCACGCCCTGATTCCGCACTGAGCTGGGTGAAGGGTAAAGGTTGTGTGCTAAGGCGTGCAATGGCTTGGGCGACAGGGTGTTCGGAGGCGACTTCCAGTCCTGCTGCTAATTGTTGGCAGTGGGTTATGTCGGCTGTGCCCAGTGTGTGGCAGTTTATGATGGCTAATTGACCGTATGAGAGTGTGCCTGTCTTGTCGAGAATAAGGTGATTAATGCGTGCTAAGGTTTCTAAAGCGTGTCCGCGTGTGGTGAGTACGCCTTTGGACGTTAATAAACCTGTCGCGGCAGTTAGAGCCGCAGGCGTGGCGAGCGAAAAGGCGCAAGGGCAAGTAATAACCAACACAGATAGGGCGATCCAAAAAGCATGTGGTGAGCCTTGGAAGTGCCAGTAAAAGAAAACGGCTATTGCGGTGAGTAATATCAGTGGTACGAAACGGGAGGAAACTTTTTCAGCCATTCGCGCTAGTTCTGGTTTTTCGGCTTGGGCGCGTTCTAGCAAGCGGATGATCGAAGCTAACACGGTGCTATCGCCGACTTTTTCCACACGCATGGTCAAAGGACTTTCCATATTGACTGTGCCGCCCACCAAGGCATCGCCAATGTGTTTGGCGCAAGGCAAACTTTCACCCGTTAGCAAGGATTCATTGGTGCTGCTTGCTCCATCAATGATGATGCCATCAGCGGGCACGATTTCGCCGGGCTTAATTAGCACATGGTCGTTTAATTCCAGTTCACTGACGGGGATAACTTCTTGTATGCCATTGCGTAGGCGTGTGGCAGTGGCAGGTATGAGTCTTACTAATTCTTCGGCAACTTGCCCCGCTTTGTGACGGGCTGCCATTTCTAGGTAGCGTCCAGTAAGCAGTAAAAAGGTAAACATGGTTACGGAGTCAAAATAGACTTCACCGCCGCCCATGAGTGTCGCCCACACGCTAGAGCTAAAAGCAATGGCGATGGCAATCGAAACCGGAACATCCATGCCAAATCGCCAGCGACGTAAATCACGCCAAGCGGATGTGAAAAAGACGCGGGCTGAATAAAAAACGACGGGCACAGTCATGACGAGGCTAATCCAGCGCAGGAAATCGCGCATTCCCGTATCCATGTCTGAGACTGCGCCGATGTACATGGCAACCGCAATCATCATGACTTGCATCATGCCCAAACCCGCGACAGCAATGCGGCGCAAGGCGGCAGACTTTTCCTGTTTTTGCAGCGATTCGAGGCGTTTGGTATCGAAAGGGTGGGCGTGATAACCGATTTCGCCAATCGCTTTCAAAACATCGCTAAGGTGGATTTGGTTATTATCCCAGCGCAAAGTAGCGCGATGCGTGGAATAATTGACCCGAAAATCCAGTACGCCTGCTAGTTGTTTGACGTGTCTTTCATTTAGCCACACACATGCCGCGCACACAATGCCTTCGAGAATCAAAGACGCTTCCCGAATTGAGCCGCCCGTGTCACGCACAAAGGTTTTTTGTAATTCGGGGGAATCGTAAACTTGTAGTTGGCGTAAAGCTTCTGGCACAAGCTCTTCGGCTTTTGTGCCGATTTCAGTGCGGAAATCGTAATAGTCAGTGAGGTTGTTTTCCACAATGGCACTGGCAACTGCTTGGCAACCTGTGCAACACATATTGCGTTGTGTGCCATTAATCAGCACTGTGTAATGCGCACCTGTGGGGATGGTCTGACCACAATGGAAGCAATCAGTAGCGGGTGGAACGTAGTTGGTCATAGGTAGTTACGCACCTAAGATGAGTTCTTATCAAGGGGAATAATATTGACGAAAGGGAATAGTGAGGCGTATGCAGAACCAACCTTCAAGGTTGGTCTGCAATCCATGTTTCGCCTTGTACTTGGTGTACCGCATCGCCTTTGGTGATGGTTAAGACCATTGTCCATAAACCAGGAGCGGTCAATTTTAGCGGTAAGCCGTAAGTACCATTTTGCATATCGGCTAACTCGAAGCTGGCATCCAGAGCTTTGCTGGAAGGGCGCAAAAATGCCACGCTAACCTGTGCACCTGTGATAGGCGTGCCGTCTTTTTGTAGGACTTGAATGCGGAACATGGCGGGCGCATTAACGACAGGTTTTTCTACCCAGCCGTCTTTGATTTGCCAGCCACGCTCGGTTTGGGCGTGTAGCTGCGACAAATAGTTATTGTATTGGTCGTATTTTTTCTGGAAGTTATTCGCCACCGTTCCAGGAAAAGCAGACGTAACGTTTTGCGCACTCTCACGTTGTGGCGGGGGGAGGAACTGCCGGATGAAATCCGCACTCGCGCCACGATTGGCAAGGGTGATGATGACAGAATCGACAATGGTCAATACCAAGAAAAACCCAACAATAGTGGCAGGTGCCCAGTGAAACCAACCTGCATTGCCCGAGCCTTCTTTGCTTAAACGTGCATCACGGTTACTGGTGATAATGCCTAAGCCATACGCTGTCATGGTAAAAAAGGCAAAGTGGATAGCAAAAACATCCAGCCCTGCCCAATTCAATGCTGCAAGCGGTATGTAAATGCTTTGTGTTACCAAAATGGTAACTAGCGCGGCGAGTTTGCCCGACCAGCGCAACCCTTTGTAGAGTAAGAAAAAGAGGGTGAACGAGGCAATCACGCCCACCCCTAATGTTAGTAATAAGCTTTGGTTTTCCATTCAATCGTCACGGTGTAATGAAGTGCGAAGGAATGATGACAGGTTCTTTTACCTTTCCTTCCAGTGGCGTGAGCTTGAACTGGAATCCACGGTTTTTCTGTACATCACCCGATTGCTGAGTATACCGGACTTTCACTAACACGCGCAGACTTGAATCAGGTTTTACGCTTAATTCACTGAATTGCCCCATATCCAATTCGGCATTTGGCAGATTTTCCAACGACAATTGGTAACGTGCATGTTCCATTGTCTTGTTGTTGATCTTAACCTCATAACTGTTTTGGATGCGGCCATCAGATAAGGTGACAAATAAGGGGCTACGCACTTGTACGGCACTGGCTTCCAACTCTTTACTGCTGCTGATACTCCAGATCAAGTAAATGGTTGCCAGCAAAGTTGCGACCCCATAACCCACGGTACGCAGTTTGAAAATATTGGTTTTTTTACCTTCCAAAGCATGTTCGGATGTGTAACGGATCAAGCCATGCTTCCAGCCCTGTTTATCCATAATGCCATCACAAGCATCAATACATAATGCGCAATGGATACAACCGATTTGTAAGCCTTTACGAATGTCGATACCCGTTGGGCAAACTTGCACACATAAGATCGGAAGAGCGTCGTGTAGGGACAGAGTGTGTCAGTA
>CAZTUZ010000182.1:0-5740 GCA_964617055.1 uncultured Thiothrix sp. | reverse complement strand
GCTATGATTCTTGAAAAATATGGAAAAAACAGCATTGCTCACCCAAGAATGCAAACTTTAATGAAGCTAAATGATGGAGAGCATCGAGACTTATTATTAGGCAAAGATGAAGTTCAAGCATTTCAAAACAAAGAATATATAAAATTACACAAATCAACGATGTCAAAAGCTTATTGGTTTGATTACTTATATCAACAACTTAAAAAGAATAAGATAAAGGTTTCCAATAGCAACTGGTCAACAAAAATTAATAACTTCATGGAGTTTTCCTCTGTAAAAGTACTGGGATTTACTTCTGTTCTTTTCTCTATTTACCAATTAATAGAAGAAATAAAGAAGATATGGTGAAAAATCTAACGAGTGTGTCGACGACGGACGCGGTGACAGCCCACGATTTTTAACGGCTTACTCCCCGCCGCGCCCGCCACACGAGACGTTGCGGTTGTAGAAAAACTCTGTTTTGTATGATAATTAAGTATTCTAAGCAGCATCAGAGTTTGTCAAATAAACTGTCAAAAAACGAACTATTTAACCGATGGTGAGCCACGCTAACACCACATAACGCCCGCCTTTAGCCAATGTGACCAACAAGACAAACGGTACAAACGGCACGCGCAATACCCCCGCCATCACGGTTAGCGGGTCGCCAATAATCGGCAACCAACTCCACAATAATGACCAATAGCCGTAGCGTTGAAAATGCGTTTGTGCTTTGTGTAATGCCGTTTCACTCACCGGAAACCAGCGTTTATGCTGGAAGCGTTGCAACGAATGCCCCAGCCACCAATTCACCACCGAACCCAAGGTATTACCTGCTGTTGCGACCACCACCAATAGCCACGGAGTGCCTTGCTGGTTGATTAATAAACCCACCAATACGCTTTCTGATTGAGCGGGAATTAACGTTGCTGCCAATAGAGCCGCGAAAAATAACCCGACATAAGCCGAATAAATCGATAAAATAGCTACCATTAACCACTCAATAATTCAAAATCATGATTCGTTATTGTTTACTTGCATTGGTTTGTTTTGCTTACACCATCAACGCAGGTGCGGCGGAACGTCCTGAGAGTTGGGCGCGTCCAATGGCTGCTACTCAGTTGCAGAATTTTTACCAAGTTAGCCCGTATTTGTACCGTTCTGCACAGCCGTATCTTGATGGTTTTCAGGAACTGCAACAACACGGCATTGGCGAAGTTTTAGACTTACGTTTGTATCACAAAGACGTGCCTGCGCCAGAAATGGCATTGACGCTGCATAATGTGCCGCTGCTTGCCAGTAGTTTGGACGAAGCGAGCGTGGTGCAAGCCCTAAACGTGATTACCCACGCCGAAAAACCGATCCTAGTGCATTGTTTACACGGTGCGGATCGCACGGGTGTGGTGGTGGCATTGTATCGCAGCGTTTGCCAAGGTTGGAGCAAAGCGCAAGCCATTGCCGAAATGCAGCAAGGCGATTTTGGTTACCACAGCGTCTTCAATAATATTCCCAACTTTATTCAGAATGCGGACATTGACACGATTCGTGCCCAAGTGCAAAGCCCCACTTGCCCGTTACATTAAACCTTGTCCTTTCAATAGCATAATGCCAAGGCTGGTGGTGAATAACGAGCCTAATGTGGTCAAAGCAATCGTGTTCGCCGCCAAGGTTGCATTGCCGCCCATTGCCCGCGCCATGACGTAGCTGGCGGCAGCAGTGGGCGCGGACGACATCAGCAACAAAATGCCCAAATCAATACCACGAAACCCAAACCACCAACCGCCCGTTGTGAACAGTACGGGGACAATGATTAATTGGCTGAACGTTGCCACCAAGGTATTGCGCATTGCTTGGCGCATGGTGTGAAAATCCAACGACGCGCCCGTACACAATAATGCCAACGGTAAGGTCATGTCGGCAATGGTTTTACCCGCTTTTAACACCATATCCGGCACGGGAATGTGCCACAGCGCAAATGGCAATGCTAACAGAATCGCAATAATCAATGGGTTGGTTGCAATGCCGCGCACAATCCCCATCACACCTTTGTGTTGATGCAAGGAACGGCTGAGGGTAATTACCGCGAAAATATTGAACAAGATCGTCATTAAACCCAAATACAATGATGACGCACCGAGAGCTTTATCGCCATACGCATTCACACAATACGCCAGCCCAATAATCCCCATGTTCGAGCGAAATGCCCCCTGTACCACCACACCACGATCACCAGCAGGCTTGATTGTGAACTGCGCTAATACTTCCAATACCATGAAAATAATGGTCATAGCCAAGATAGCGTAAGTTATTAACTGCCAGTTTGCTGCTGCACTAATATCGGTTTTCGCAATACTCACAAACAATAACGACGGCAATGCCAAGGTAAACACCAAGCGCGAACCCACATCCACAAACGCATCATTTAATGCCTTGCGCCGCATTAACCACACGCCCAACGCCAGTAGAATGAATATCGGTCCTGTTATCGACAGCGAAAATACCATCGTTTGCCAAAATGCCAGCATGACCCTTACCCGCTGCAAAAGCGCGTAACTCTAACAACTTCCCTTTAAAAAGCAAAAGTTATGGTAAGGCTAGTTGTTAATTGGACAGACCAAAGCTCAATGGATTGCGCATTGTTTTTTTTCATTTAATGGGGGGAGTGTAGTGGTTTACCCGCTTTTAAACTGTTTATGTTTTCATCTAAACTGTGGTAGCATAATTAATCAGTTATAAAAATTAGGCACATTGGGGCATTCCCTACACAACAATAAATAAGGGCAAATACAACGTGAGTAAGACATACTCTTCCTTAATGCGAGGTATGGGGGTAGGCGTGTTAATGCTTGCTTCACATGCTGCTTATGCCGATATCTCCGGCAAAGTGTTCCGCGACTTCAATGCTAATGGCGCACAAGATAATTCGTCGGGTTTTAACGAACGTGGCGTTGGGGGCGTTACCGTTTCCTGTACGGATAGTGCAGGGGGCAGTGCTTCTACCACCACTTCTTCAGATGACGTGACGCTCGGACAGTACACGTTGACAGGTTGCAGTGGTAGTTCGCGAGTGGTGTTTAATACGACACTGCCGCTGGATTATTCGGCGGGTTTTGGTTCAGATAATCATACCAATGTGCAATTTGTGAGCGCACCACAAACCAATGTGAATTTCGCGCTTAATTATCCTGCTGATTATTGTTCTGCTGATCCTGATTTGCTAGTTCCGGCTCAACACGTCGGTGATGGCACGGGAAGCAATGCGAATGTTGGGGCATTGTACCGTTTTCCATATTCCACTTCAGGCACATCATCACCTAATAACCAAGCTGTCATGACCACCGCGCAACTGGGCAGTACATGGGGCTTGGCATTTGACAGAACGCGCCAACGGGTATTCCAAGCTGCATTTCTCAAGCGTCACGCAGGGTTAAAAGATGGCTTAGGAACGATTTATATTGGTACACAATCCGGCTCGAATATGAGCTACGAACGTGGTTTTAATTTACAAGGCGTAATCCCATCTAACGGCGGGGTTGCCATTGATTTGGGAACGGTGTGTCGTAGCGCGTCTTGTGCAGCCGATGCGGGCAACACAGGTGTGGAGCGTGATTATGTGATTCCTGCTGATCCTAGTGAGCGCAGTATCGATTTGGATGCCTTTGGTAAGGTGGGTAAAGTCGGTTTGGGTGGTTTGGAATTAACCCCTGATAATCAGCAATTATGGGCAGTGAATTTACATCAACGTGCGTTAATTCGGATGGATGCAACACTGGATAGCACGGCTTTTCCTGGTAGTGTGCAGCAATATGCACTTGACGGTGCAAACGGTATTCCCAGTTGTAATGGTGGGGTATTTCGTCCATTTGCTTTAACATTTCACCGTGATAAGGGGTATTTAGGTGGCGTATGTGATGCATCCGCTTCGGTTTTGTCGAGTGATTTGACCGCTTATGTTTTGTCATTTGACCCTAATAATGTTGCGGCTGGGTTTACCAGTGTCACTAATCTAAATCTGAACTATAACCGTGGTGGGGACAGAATCAGCTCTAATGGCGGAGCGCGATATTATTGGCAATGGCATCCGTGGCGGGATTCGTGGGATGACTATGGTTTAACCAACAGCACTCAGTGGATTATATTCCATGCTGTGCCGATATTGTCGGACATTGCATTTGCCGAAGATGAAAGCATGACGATTGCCTTGATGGATCGTTTTTCTCATCAGATTGGTAATCAGCAGTATTGGGCCGTTTCTGATACCGGAAATAGCCTTGATGGACGTTCGGTAGGGGATTTGGTGCATTTTTGCAAAGACAGTGCGGGCGTATTCCATTTGGAGGGTAGTGCACAGTGTGCGGTCAATTTTGCTAACAGTTATGGGCCGCAAAATAATGGTGAATACTTTGATGACATCAATGGCGACGATACGGATGGCTCTTTAGGCGGTATTCTTTATCTAAAAGGCACGGGTGAAATGGTATCGACCATGTTTGACCCTTTTTCACCTAATCATCCAGGTGGTGACCCAGATTCCTATTTCACGCAAGGTTTGCATTGGTTGGATGCAAGCAATGGTAAGCGGACGGATTATTTCCAAATGATGGATAGTTTGGCCGATGGCGGTTTTGGTAAAGCTAATGGTTTGGGCGAACTGGAAATCATGTGTCCTCCTTCGCCTACTGAAATCGGCAACCGCGTTTGGTTGGATACGGATAAAGATGGCACGCAGGATGCGGGCGAAAACGGTATTCCCAATGTACAAGTGCAATTGCTTTCTGGTGCGACGGTTGTCGCAACTGCCACTACAGACAGCGACGGCACTTACTATTTTAGCAGTGCGGCTGGAATAAATACCGCAAGCAAACAGTATGGTTTGAGTTTGTAGCCTAGTACGGCTTATACCGTGAAGTTTCCGACAACGGTCAATGCTTCGGGAACAGCTTACACGCTCACTACAGCGAGCGCAGGCGGTGATTCGTTGTTGGATTCCAATGCTGCCAGTTCTGGAGAGGTGGCTATTTCCACCACGGATATTCCGATGTCCGGCGCGAATAATCACAGTTTTGACGTGGGTTATGTAGAAAGTCCTCAAGCGGATTTGGCTCTAACTAAAACCGTGACGAAAACCACGGTTAAGAAAGGCGAAATCGTGCAATACGTCCTTACTGTCACCAATACAGGGACAGGCGCGGCTTCTGCGGTGGAGGTCAAAGACACTTTACCTGCTGGCGTTAGTCATCAAAGCCATGTCGCTAGTCAGGGTAGTTACGACGACAGTACAGGTATTTGGACTGTGGGAACGTTAAATAATGGTGCAGGTGCAACGCTCACCATTGATGTACAGATAAACTAAACTCACGCGCAACGCCCGAATTGCGTGATCAATTCGGGTTTGCTTCAAGGTTGTCGCTGAATGTGTTGTGGCATGTTGAGGAACATCCATTTTGTGGTGTGGTTGTCGTGATAATCCTGTGGCGCAAAGTGTTATACTGCCGCCAACGACGCTCTGGGGGGAGGATGAATGCAACCGACTGAAGAAAAAGGTATTAGTGGCTTTTTGCCACGGCCTGATGTTACCTATCGCCCATCATTGGCATGGGAAACCGTATTGCCATTAGCAACACGCTTGCTAGTGTGGGGAATTATTTTTGGCTTGCTTGCCTTACTTAGTTCATTTTTTACACTGATTTTTCTGACATTTGTTTTTGCTTATCTGCAATCCGGTATTGTGGATGGTTTGTTACGCTTTGCGCCGAAACGC